>DATJSB010000056.1:0-9633 GCA_035504315.1 Occallatibacter sp. | reverse complement strand
TCTTGGTCGCTGGGGTGGAAATCGTGCCATACGTCGTTCTCGCCCTCGACCTTGGAACCACCAAAGCCTTCGGGCTCGGCCTAGTCTGGCCCGATTTTCGCTCGCAACGCCAACCGCCCCAGTAGTGTTAACAGGCCCTAGCATCATTTCCTGCTGCCGCAACAAAAATGCGACCCTTCCAGCGAGGATCTGCCGGCTTTGAGCTACCATGCCAGTTTTTCAGGCAGAAACTCCGCAAACAGATCGTCGTAATAAGGTTTCAGCTCCTGCAGCCTGGGCTTTGAGTGTCCTTTGGAATACAGATCGTATTGATTGAACTTCAGTACCCAGGGCAACATCGCACGATCTTTGTCATTGCACAGATAGTCGTACGCCCCGTGCTTATGCCACGGGTAGAACGAGTGGAAGCGCAGCATGTAGAGCGCCTCGTCGCGGAGATAAGGCTTCATGACCTCGGCGATGTATCCGTCGTGTCCGAAACTCATGTGCACGTTTTCAAGTCCGCAGTTCGCTTCATAAATGCCGTACTTCGTCTGGTACTCGGGCACATTTCTGTCGGGATTCCCCGCAAAATACTCGTGGAAGACGATATCTGTCGACCACGCGCATCCTACCGGAAACGTATCGCCGACCACGCCCCACTGCGGCTCACCGTAGAGGCACAGGCATTTTCCCAAGTCGTGCACAAAGCCCGTAAGCACCATCCAACGCGGATGCCCGTCGCGGCGAATCGCCTCCGATGTCTGCAACAGGTGCTCGATCTGCGTCAAATCGGTATCCGGATCGCTGTCGTCCACAAGCGTGTTCAGGAACTCCGCCGCCTCCCAGACCGTCTTCAACCCCTTGTTTAGCCCGAAGTACTGCCCTTCTTTTCCCAGCACGTACTCGACGGTTTGGTTCTCATGATTAAGCCGGTAGAACTCGGCTACTCCCGGCGTGGCCGTGGCGTCATACTGCCGGAACTCCTCTTTGCTCTTTCCTTCCTTGTAGCGGCCTTCGAGAAAGTCATCCCATTCATCAAGTTCATGGAGTGGTTGCTGAGCGGCAGTTTCAGACGGGCTCAATGTAAACCTCCTTGGAATTCCGGCGCAGGGCAGGGGATTGCCGAAAGGCCAATACGTTACCGCTAACGTAGCACGCCGAAAGTGTGAACGCAAGCGTTTCCCGCATGGATGGTACGCGGTCGGTTTTGGCAACGTGAAAACGAAAATGTGTTCAGCCGGAGCGCCTGCCGGCTCCTGTCGCACTCGATTTGCGAACTACCAGTATCGGTTTGAGCAACAGGGTCTGAACCGGAGCGTCAGGTGTGGCGATTAGTCTGAGAGCCATCGCCGCCGCGCTTTTGCCCATCAGTCCCGTTCCGTGGTCGACCGAGCTGAGCGGAATCCTGAGGTACGAGGCGTACCGGAAGTTTCCGCATCCGACAAATGCAATATCCTGAGGAACCCTCACGTCCGCTTCAATTGCGGCCTGCATCGCCCCAATTGCGCAAAGATCGCTGTAGCAGAACACCGCGTCCGGCGGTTGCTTCAGGCGCAGCAACTGCCGCATCGATTCGTATCCAACCCGGTCTGCGGTTTCTTCAAAGCGTTCGCCGGCCACAATGTAATTTTTCTTTGCCGTAACTCCCGCCTCGGCCAGGGTCTCGCGGTATCCGCGCAATCGATCAATCGACGTGCTCACGTTCTGCACGCCGATGTGTGCGATGCGCCGGCGGCCGATGGCCAGTAGATGCCGCGTGGCCAGTTTCCCCACCGCCACGTCGTCTGAGCCGACGAAGTTCGCTTTCAATTTCGGAAAGTTCCTGTCCACCAGCAGTATGGGCGTACGCACTTGTCGAAAGACCGGGGGAGTGGAGTGCGCCGGCTGGCACGAGGCCAGAAGCAGCACATCCACTCCCCGATCGAGCAGTGCGAGAGTCTCGCGTTGCTCGGTCTCAATGTCTTCTCGTGACGAAGAAACCATGAGCGCCAGCCCATGCTTGCGCAGCGCATTGCCCAGCGAAGTTGCGAATTCGCCAAAGAACGGGTGAATGAGATCAGGAACAACCAGGCCGGCCGCAAAGGAACGTCCGCTCGCCAATCCGCGCGCAAGCAGGTTCGGCCGGTAATTCAGTTCGCTCATGCGCTTGAGCACAAGCGCGCGCATGCGCGCTCCCACGTCGCGTTTTCCCCGCAGCACCTTTGAAACGGTAACGGTTGAAACGCCGAGTTCCTGCGCAATATCCTTCAGCCGGATCGCCATCTATCTCTCGCATCGGCCCTGCAAACGCCAACCGCCCCGCCGAGGCGCGCTCTGTTTTCGCGGTGTCTTGAGCGCGGAGGGGTAATCATCATCAGCTGAAGCGTGTGTGCCGCCACAATGCCCACCCTCGCCAGTCAATGAAATCAGCATCGCTGCCGCCAGCGCCATCACCCACCACAGATTCAGAGCCGGCGGCAGAGCCACTGCCCGCCGCCCCAGCCAGATGATGATCCTTGTAGCCGCCGCAAGAATGAGAATATCCCACCACCGCGAGCGTTCCTTGTTATCGCCGAATTCAATTCCACTCTGGGCCAACAGCGCCTGACGGTGGTCCATTCCATAGCGATGGCATTCCTTTTCCAGAACCTCGCCGCGCGACGCTTCGCGTTGCCCTGCGAAGCACCCGGATGCATTCCTGGTTTTTCAGAAGAGGCGGGCTCGCGGGAGAATGCGAACAGGCCCGCGAGTCAGTTTATCCTCAGCGTTCAGTGAAGGTGTAATCGGTCGTCTGAAAGGAATCCGCCTTCTCAACCCTCTCGAGCTATGGTGGCCATCGTGCCCGCTATGAGCGCTTCCGCAGGCTCGAAGCTCGCGCCACAATCTGAGGCGTAATCAGTTGGGCCTTGGGAGCGGGCCGAGTCTTGTTTCCTGCCAGCTTGAGCGCGAGCGTTGCAGAGAGTTTTCCAATCGCCTCGCTTCCCTGGTCCACAGTTGTGAGCGGCACCCGCAGCAAATCCCCATAAGGCAGGTTTCCACATCCAACCACCGCAATATCTTCGGGAATGCGAAGCCCGGCCTCCGTAATCGCTCTGATCGCGCCCAGCGCGGATGGGTCATTGAAGCAGAAGATCGCATCGAGCCTCGTCTTTGCCTGCAGCAGCTTCATGGCCGCCGCGTATCCGCCCTTTTCTCCGCGATGGTCCCCTGAAGTGCCCAATGAAACCACCTGCTCGGGCAGCGGACCCTCCTTGAACTCGGCGAGCGCCCGGCGATAACCCTCCAACCTTCCCTTTGCTGTGCTCACCTCGGGTCCGCGAATGTGCGCGATGTGCCTGCAGCCTTGATCAATCAAGTGCCGGGTCGCAATCAATCCAACCTCAACGTCATTCACGCCGATAAAGTTGGCGTTCAGACCCTCGATCAGGCGGTCGAGCAGGATGTAGGGCACCTCCTGGCCTTCGAGAAACTTGAAGCTCGACGGCGATGAGCGCGCCGACGCGATCAGCAGCACATCCACCCGCCGGGATATCAGTTGCCTGATCTCCTGCTCTTCAACCCGTGGATCCTCGTCGGAAGAGGAAATCAGCAGGCAGTAATTGCGCGTCCTGATTTCGGCTGAAATCGCCTTGGCAATCTGCGCGAAAAATGGGTGCAGCAGGTCAGGCACAACCAAGCCGATCGACCAGCTCTGCCCGGTAATCAGCGACCGTGCTGCCAGGTTCGGCTGATAGTCCAGCTCCTTCATGCGTTTCAGAACACGCTTCCGGGTTTCCTCGCTGATATCCGGATGGTTCCTCAGCACCTTTGAAACCGTGACGACTGAGAGGCCCAACTCTGTCGCTATGTCTTTCATTCGCACGGCCACGGAAGTCACCTCTCTGCTGCCCAAACGATATTTGAACCAGGGCGCCTGCCTTTTGTTGGTTACCTTGTTCAGTCTAGTTCAACACTCCGCTTCCAGGCGCCTGCGGACCGTCGTGCGCACCGTGATCCTCGCATCGTCTGCACGTTGCGCTTGTCGGACCTCGGCCGGGATGCTATGGTTTCAGTTAACGTTTAAGTAGGCGGGATTCATGCAATCTTCCCTGAGCACTTCTGACCGGCAAACCGTAGGAGTCGACCCCGCAACCGTCCCCTTCAAGACGCTGAGTTCGGGCGCTCGTATGCCCGCCATTGGCCTTGGCACCTTCGGCTCAGACCATGTTTCGCCCGATGCCGTTGCTCAGGCCGTCCTCTACGCCGCCTCCGTTGGCTACCGGCACTTCGACTGTGCAAGCGTCTACGGCAACGAAGACAAGATCGGCGAATCGTTCAAAAAGCTGTTCGATCACGGCCTGCGCCGCGACCAGCTCTGGATTACCTCCAAGCTTTGGAACGACATGCATGGCGATGACGACGTCATCCGTTCGTGCCAAAAGTCGCTGGCCGATCTCCAGGTCGGCTACCTCGATCTCTTTCTCGTTCACTGGCCGTTTCCCAATCATCATCCTCCCGGCTGCGACGTGAGCGCGCGCAATCCCCATGCCGTGCCTTATATCCATGAGAACTACATGCGTACCTGGCGCAAAATGGAGGACCTTGTCGATCGCGGGCTGGTGCGCCACATTGGCGCCTCCAACATGACCATCCCCAAGATGGAACTCCTGTTGCGCGATGCGCGCATCAAGCCGGTAGCCAATGAAATGGAACTTCACCCCCACCTCCAGCAGCCGGAATTCTTCCGCTACCTCGTGGAGAGAGGCATTCAGCCCATCGGATACTCGCCCATCGGCTCGCCGGGACGGCCGGAGCGCGACCGCACTCCTGAAGACACTTCGCCAACTGAAGACCCGGTGATCGTCGAAATCGCGCATCGGCTCGGCGTGCACCCGGCCGTGGTGTGCATCAAGTGGGCCGTACAGCGCGGCCAGGTGCCGATTCCGTTTTCAGCCAATCCGCGCAATATATTGAGCAACCTGCTCGGCGTTGTCGGCGAGCCATTGACCGCCGAAGACATGAGCGCGATCGCCAGGCTCGACCGCAATTGCCGCCTGATCAAAGGGCAGGTCTTCCTTTGGAAAGAGAACCAGTCATGGGAAGACCTCTGGGATATCAACGGAGTCATCACGCCCGCTTAACATCGCAGTCCTGAGGAATCGCAACCAATCGCAACTCACAGTAATTGGTGCCGGTTTGAAGATCGAAACGCTGTCACACCAGCAGGGAATCGAATCGCAGAGAGCGAGGAGCAAGTTGAAATGGTCAGCACTATGAAGGCGGCATTTCTTCCGGGAAACAGCACCGTTGAAATCAGAGAGGTGCCGATTCCCGAGCCGGGCCACGGCGAGGTCCTCATCGAGGTCAAGGCCTCAACCATCTGCGGTTCCGACATTCGCGCCATCTACCACGAGCATCTGGGCAAAGGTCCTGAAGGTTATCAGGGCGTGATTGCGGGTCATGAGCCGGCCGGTTTGATTGTGCAGGCCGGTCCGGGATGCCGCCGCTTTAAAGCAGGCGACCGCGTGATCGTCTATCACATATCGGGCTGCGGCGTGTGCAACGATTGCCGGCGTGGCTACATGATCTCCTGCACCAGCCCCGAATATCGTCGCGCCTATGGGTGGCAGCGCGACGGCGGCATGGCCCCCTATCTGCTCGCTGAAGAGAAGGACCTGATCCTGCTTCCCGGCTCTCTCACCTACCTCGATGGCGCGCAGGTGGCATGTGGATTCGGCACCGTTTATGAGGCCCTCGAAAAAGTTGGAATCAACGGCAGCCACGCCGTACTCATCACCGGCCTTGGTCCCGTGGGCCTTGCCGCTGGCGCACTGTGCCGCAAGCTGGGAGCAGAGACGATCATCGGCATCGACATCTCTTCCGAACGCCGCGACATCGCCTTGCGCCTCGGCCTCTGCGATTCGGTTCTTGCCGCCGGCCCTGAGAATGTGAGCCAGGTTCGCGAGCTCACCGGCGGCCTTGGCGTCGAGCGCGCGATCGATTGTTCGGCCAACGCCGATGCCCGCGCTGCCGCTATTCGCGCTACTCGCAAATGGGGAAAGATGGTGATGGTCGGCGAGGGCGGCGCCGTCGCCTTCAATCCTTCGCCCGACATCATTCACGAACAAAAAACGATCTACGGTTCCTGGGTTACATCAACCTGGCTCATGGAAGAGCTGGTGGAACGTCTCGTCCGCTGGAATCTGCACCCCGAAGATATTGTTACCCACCGCTTCTCGCTCGACCATGCAGATCAGGCTTATCGCTTGATGGCCTCAGGTCGCTGTGGTAAGGTCGCGGTTTGTCCCACTGCGGAGTAATCAATGCACACTGCGCCCACTCAAACCACCTCGCCGCAGTCCTCTTCAGCGCCCCTGCTTCCGCGCACCGGCAAGCTCGCCTTCTTCCTTGTCACCGGCTTGTTCTTTCTTTGGGCCATCCCCAACAACCTCAACGACGTCCTCATCCGCCAGTTCATGAAATCCTTCGAGATCAACCGCCTTGAGGCTGGTCTCGTGCAATCCGCCTTTTACTTCGGTTACTTTCTGTTGGCCATCCCTGCGGCTCTTCTCATGCGCCGTTACGGGTATAAGAGAGGACTCCTGACCGGCCTCCTGCTCTACGCAACCGGCACCTTCCTCTTTTATTCAGCCGCGATGGCGCGCAGCTACCCGCTCTTTCTATTCGCCCTTTTCGTCATCGCCAGCGGCCTCGGCTTTCTTGAAACCGGCTCCAATCCGCTGGTCGCACAGCTTGGCGACCCTTCAACTGCGGTCCGGCGTCTCAACTTCTCCCAGGCCTTCAATCCTCTGGGCTCCATCACCGGAGCGCTGATCGGAACTGTATTCATCTTCTCGGGCATTGAACCCAGCTCCGGCGATATTGCGCACATGAAAGCCCAGGGCCTTTACGACGCATTCCTCAAGCATGAAACTCTGCGTGTGCTCGCGCCCTACATGGTGCTTGGCGTCGTGGTGCTGCTATGGGCCCTGCTCATCTTTCGGACTCAATTCCCCGCCCTCGAAGGAGACTCCTCCGCGGCAAACCGGCATCGGTCCGGCGGCTATCTCACGCTCTTTCGTTATCCCCACTTTCTCTCCGCGATCTTTGCCCAGTTCTGCTATGTGGGCGCCCAGGTGGGTACCTGGAGCTACTTCATCCAGTACGCGCAGGATTACACCCACTCCCCCGAAAAACTGGCCGGCTACCTGCTCACCACAACGCTTGGCGCCTTCGCCATCGGCCGGTTCACCTCAAGTTATGTGATGAAGCACTTCCGCCCCGACAGGATGCTGGCCGCATTCTCCATCGCCAACATCCTGCTCCTGCTCGTAGGAATCCTGTGGACCGGATGGGTTGGCCTGATTGCCGTACTGCTCACCAGCTTCTTCATGTCCCTCATGTTCCCCACCATCTTTGCACTGGGCATCCGCGATCTGGGCGAGCATACCAAGGAAGGTGCGTCGCTGCTCGTCATGGCCATCATCGGCGGCGCGGTTTTCACCCCGTTGATGGGGCTTGCCTATCAACTCACCAGGAGCATGGCAGTCAGCATGATTGTTCCACTGCTCTGCTATGTCGTCGTGGGTGTCTTCGCCTTGGCGGGCGCGCATGCCGCGCCCTTCCCCAGCCGCTGGGAGCGCCGCCTCAAGCACCTCGTTCCCGTTCTCGGTCATCGCAACTGGATCGTCGTCGCCGATTCCGCCTATCCCGCCCAGTCCAGCCCCGGAATTGAAACCATCTTTACCGGCGAGGATCACCTTCGGCTGCTCGGCAAGGTTCTCCAGGCCATCTCAATACACGATCATCTCCGCGCCAACATTTACACCGACGCCGAATTGAAGCAGGTGCCCGAAAACGACGCTCCCGGCGTCACCGAACTTCGCGGCGAACTCCATCGCCTCCTTGGGCCGCACACGCGCGTGTTCGATCACGACCAGATCATTGCCAGGCTCGATGAAAGCGCCAAACTCTTCAACATCGTGATCCTCAAATCAACCCTCGCTATTCCTTACACCTCGGTCTTTCTCGAACTGGATTGCGGATATTGGGATCCGGATGCGGAAAAACGCCTCAGAAACTCCCTTCGCGATACAACCGCCGTGACCTCCGCCAGGTAATGTCTACGCCGTTCGCGGCCCGGCACGCGCTTAAACGCAAATAGGAGCAATGAAGAATGCAAAGAAGAGAATTCTGCAAAATGATCGCAGCCGCCGCTGCGGCCAACGCCATAACTATGAAGGGCCAGTCAACCGCCACTGCGCCCGCCGGCTTCAACAAGCTTCATCAAACTTATGAAGAGTTCTGCGCCACGCCTGAGCGGGATCGCATCTTCTACGCCCTGGTCGATGGCAAGATCGTCGAAACCAAACTGAACGATGCCGACTGGTCGCCTACCGAGTGGGGCGATCCGCCGGAACTGCCCGGCGGTTCATGGGACGGCGTACCCATGCAGGCCCCCATCGACGGCCTCAACGGCGAAGGCCCCTACCAGGCCAACTGGGATTCTTTGTTGAATTACAACGCGCCGGAGTGGTATCGCGACGCCAAGTTCGCCATCTGGGCCCACTGGAGCCCGCAATGCGTACCCGAATTCGGTGACTGGTACGCCCGTGCGATGTACCAGGAAGGCTCTCCCGATTACCAGTTCCAGAACTCGCACTACGGCCATCCCTCGCTCTTCGGTTACAAGGACCTGACCGCGCAGTGGACGCTGCTCAATTGGGAACCTGAAGAGATGATCCAGTACTACAAAAATGCCGGAGCGCGCATGTTCATTTCGTTGGCCAATCATCATGATGGCTTTGACGCCTGGGACTCGAAGCACCAGCCCTGGAACGCAAAAAATCACGGGCCCCATCGCGATGTGGTGGGCGAGTGGGCCGCTGCCGCGCGCCGTCAGGGACTGCGCTTCGGCGTCACCGTGCACCAGGCGCGCAACTGGTGGTGGTTCCAGACCGCGCACAACGCCGACAAGAACGGACCGCTGGCCGGCGTGCCCTACGACGGCCGCATGACCAAAGCTGATGGCAAAAATCAATGGTGGGAAGGCCTCGATCCGCAGATGCTCTACAGCGCCAAGCATCCAAAGAACGCCCTGCCCGATGCTTCCTACGCCAAGCACTTTTACGATCGCACCCGCGACCTCATCGATCAGCACGACCCCGACCTGCTGTACTTCGACAACTCGCGTGTGCCGCTGGGCTGGGCTGGAATGAACATCGCTGCCTACTTCTACAACCACAATCTCAAGACGCGCGGCAAAATGGAGGCCGTGCTCACCGGCAAACAGATACCCGCAAACCTGGCCAAGGCGCTGGTGGCCGATTACGAGCGCGGCCTCACCAGCGAAATAATGCCCTACGCGTGGCAGTCGGAAACCTGCATCGGCGAGTGGCACTATCAGCGCGCCATCTTCGAGATCCCCGGCGAGTACGGCGGCTATCTCCCTCCCCGCGACGTGATTCACTGGTTGGTCGATACCGTGAGCAAGAACGGCACCTTCGTTCTGAATGTTCCGGGCAAACCCGACGGCACCATCGACTCGAAGGAGATCGCTGTAGTTGACGAGATCGGCGCATGGATGAAGATCAACGGCGAAGCCATCTACGACACGCGGCCCTGGACCGTCTACGGCGAAGGTCCCAACCAGGTGAAAAGCGGATCGTTCCAGGGCGCCAGCATCAGCGCTCT
>DATJSB010000055.1:0-6871 GCA_035504315.1 Occallatibacter sp. | reverse complement strand
GATTTGCGCCGCAACCCTTCGGGCCGGGGCCAGTTTTCCTCATTTCATCGTCCCTCGTCGCTAGCAGACACCCGGTATGCGTCGCTCCTCATTCCTCGAACTGAGAAAAACTGGCTCCCGGCGCCAGCCACCCCAGTAGTGTTAACAGGCCCTAGCGTTTTGATGCGCGCTTCGACCTCTCGCCCCCCTTTTTGCCGTTCTGCCGTGCCTTCTTTTTGCGGCTCTTCACCTCTTCCGGCGAGTACATCGTCAAACGGCACTCCTTCGATCCGCAGTTGCACGCCGCCTCGTCTTCGCCACCGTCGTAGAGACAATAATCGTAGGTGATCTCCTCACCGGCCTTGATGTTGCGCGTGGCCACAACATACACCCGGCCGTCGATCTCCTCGGTCTCACAGTTGGAGTCGCAGCTGTGGTTGACGAACATGGTCGTCGAGTGGCCGTCGATCACCATCGAGCCGTCGCCCAGTCCAAACAGGTAGGTGACGGGTGATTTCTCGTATAGCTTGTCGGCCTCTTTCTTACTCAACAAGTGGCCCGTGTATTCGGCCACGCGGATGCCTTTCCGGATCGGTGCCGTCGTATAGCAGCCGGCGGCGTGGATTGCTGAAGAGCGAATCATGAGCGCCATAGGGGAGAGCAGTCGTATCCTTATAGTGAGATGGCGGAAGGACCGTATGGCCGCATCCTACCATTCAAAGGAGTGGAAAAGCAGGTCGTGAAGTTGCTGATCGGAGCCGCGATGGTTCTGGCCTGGTACGCGATGCCGCCGCTCCAGGCCGCTGCCCAGACCAGCGCGCCGCCGCAACCGGCCCAAAACCCTCCTGCGCAACCAGCCCAGCCCGCCGGCCATCAGAACAAAACAGCCGCGCCGCCATCCAACAGCAACAATCCGTTTCCTGAGGATGAAAACACGGTTCCAGTCATGCCCAACCGGAACACCGTCAATCTGCCCGTGAATTCCGGGACGGCTGCAGGCCTGCTGACTTTCCCTGGCTACGATCTTGATCCGGTACACAGTCCCGATCAGGGTCAGCCTGAGTCTGACAGCGGGTGGAGCTCCAGCCTGAGCGGCCTGGATGCCATTGATCCTGACACCGACACCGAACCCCAGCCGGCCGGCAAACATGGCCGGCGGCGCCAGGACGTGGAAGAGCCGGAACACCAGGAATCGGCGGCTGAAGACGAGCAGGTAGGCAAGTACTATCTCGATAACAAGGACTGGAAAGGCGCACTCTCGCGCTACGAATCAGCCCTGGTGCTGGACCCCGCAAATCCTGATGTTTACTGGGGATTGGCCGAAAGCGAGCGTCACCTTGGCCGCTTTGCCGAAGCCCGGGATAACTATCAGAAGGTGATGGAGTACGATCCCGGCAGTCATCACGCCAAGGAGGCTGGAAAGGCGCTCAAGGATCCCGAGATTGCTAACGCCAAGGCGGTTCCAGCCGCGCCTCCGGCCGCTTCACTGCCCAACAGTAACTGATAAATCTCTCAAAAATAACTATCTCAAAATAGAACACTTCCGTAACATGTAGCCCACCCCGGCAATCTACTTTCGATACCGCGAGTACCCGTTTTTGGGGATACAACCGGGTCTGGACAGCCGCTAAGCTTCACAGTATGTCCGCCGGTGCTGTGAACGCTTATCTGGATTCTATGTGGGCACGTTATGGGGTTCAGGTTCCGGACCCGGCAGGCGCACACTCGCTAAGTCTTATTGCCAATGCTTCCAGTGAGCAGAAGGCGATCCTTGATGCCCTGCCGGTCCTCATCTTCCTTGAGCGGCAAGGCAAGATCGTGTTTGCGAATCGAGAAGCGAGATTGACGATCAATGAAGTCGACGGCGAATGGGCGGAGCGTCCCTTGGAAGAGGTCCTGTGGGGGCTTTTGCCGGGAACCGCTGAACCGCAGACCTGCTTGAAGGGCACGCGCCGCAGCAGGCCCTTTCACGCCACCATGCCGGTGGCCGGCGGCACCATGATGCCGGTTGAAGGCACCTACTCCGCCGTGGGTGAGCTGCGGGCCGAAGCGGTGATTGTCGCTCATGCATGCCGTCACGAGCGCGCGCCGAAATCGAACTTCATGGAAGATGTGCTCGCTAGTCTTCCTGAAGCGGTGGCGATTGTGCATGGGAACCACATTCTTTACACCAACCCCGCATTTACGCGGATGTTTGGATGTCAGGCCGAGGAGGTTGAAGGGAGCAGCATGAGCGATTTGACGATGAACCAGGCGAATCCTTTTGAAAACGCGGTGCTGGCTGCGCTGCTCGAAGATCATGGCAACGGAAGCTTTCAAGCCACTCTCCGCGGACCGGCGCTGAACATGAACGTGGTCGTTGCTCCGCTGGTAGTCGACGGTGAGCCCGCCGGCCGGGTGCTGACCTTTCGCGAAGTTCCCAGGCAGGATGGAACCGGCAGCTGGCAGCTTACCGAGGGGCTCGATAACCACTGGGGCGATAGCGTTGTCCCGTTTCCGTGATGGATTGGGTCTGTTCACACAAACGCGGGCCTTAGACCTGCCGGTGTGAACAGACCCGGGGGGGCGCAGTCCCAGCCGTTCGTTGTAGCATGGGCCCATGGCGCCCTCCCGAAAGACCCCTCCCCGAAATCATCGCAAGAAGAACCGTCCGCACAAAGAGCTGGTGATTGTCACCGGGATCTCCGGGGCGGGCAAAGCCTCGGCGCTCAAAGCTTTTGAAGACCTTGGATTCCACTGCGTCGACAATCTGCCGCTCGAACTGCTGCCTGACTTCTCCACGCTGGTGAGTCAATCCGCCGAGGTTGACCGCGCCGCCATTGTGGTCGATGTGCGCGAAGGAACCACCCTCGACCGCCTCCCTGAAATACTGAAGGACGTCAAAAAACTTCTTCCCACGCGCGTAGTGTTCCTCGACGCGCAAGACGCCGTCCTGGTGCGCCGTTTTTCTGAGACCCGCCGGCCCCACCCGCTGGGCCGCTCAGAAACGGTATGGCGCTCGATCGTGGAAGAGCGCCAGCTCCTCGACCCCATCCGCAACGTAGCCGATACGCTCATCGATACCTCCAACTTCAACGTGCATGAGTTGCGTGCGCACATCCTGTCGCGCTTTGGCCACGAGGACGAGACCCAGCATCTGCTGGTTTCGTGCCTCAGCTTCGGCTTCAAAAATGGCGTGCCTCTCGACGCCGACATGGTCTTCGACGTGCGCTTTCTCCCCAATCCTCACTTTGTCTCCGAATTCCGCAAGAAAACCGGCCTTGACCCCCGGGTTGCGGCCTACGTGCGCGGCTTTCCGCAGACCGGGGAGTTCCTCTCGAAGGTAACGGCGATGATGCTCTATCTCCTGCCCCACTACGTTGAAGAAGGCAAGAGCTATCTGACCGTGGCCTTCGGCTGCACCGGTGGACAGCACCGCAGCGTAATGATGGCCGAAGAGGTCAAGAAGCGCCTCGCCAAAGCCGGCTACCGCGTCAAGTCCCTCCACCGCGACATGGTGAAGGGATAAGTTCTGTATCAGTCCGCCACCGGGAGAATCCGACTCGCAATCGATGAAACATTGGGTGACCGCGAATCTCAATATGGCCGCAGTTGGTTTGTTTCTTCCTAGGGCACGAGTCCAGAGCTTGCTGAAAAAACCCTGGGAACGGAGTTCTGTATCGGGGATCGAGTTTACCCGTGCCGCAAAAGCCCCCATTAAGCGCCGGGCTTTATTGTGAATTGTATAAGTCACGTCCGATTAGCGTGCCGTAGGCACGGTGGTTGTTAGCCCCGTGCTTCAGCGTGGGCAAAGGGATTCCAAAATACCATCGCGGAGTCCCGTAGAGACGGCGCAAGGACATTTCTTTTGCAGGGACCTTCAGCCCCTGAACGACTGTCCTGAACGATCCGACTACTTCCGCAACCTTCCTTAGAGCCTGTTATTAACTTTCCCGCTGCCTACGCGAAAGTTAATAACAGGCTCTAGCCCCTGAGGGCTGTTCTTCGAGCAAGTCCGACCCCTCCAAATTGCTCAAGGAACTTCGGAGACACCACACTGTGCTTCTTTCGAACGCCCTCGGGAGCCCGCACTTCCGGTGCCGCGGCATTCAGCCGTGCCCTGTCGCGCCTCGCGCCGCACATCGAAGGTTTAAGCGGCCCTCTGCCCGTGTTCGCTCCATACAGGCCCATCCGGTTTGAGCACCAGGCGCGCGCGCTTCTCGATGCCAATGTCCCTGCATTCTCGTTTATCTACGGCATTCCGCAAAGAGAGATTATGGACGAGGCAAGGAGGAGAGGAATTGTCACGCTCGGAACCGCGACCACGGCCGATGAGGCCATCGCGCTCGAAGAGGCCGGCGTCGATATTGTGGTTGCATCTGGTTTTGAGGCGGGCGGCCATCGCGGCTCTTTCTTGAAGCCGGCAGAAGATTCGTTGACCGGCACCTTCTCGCTTGTGCCGCAGACCGTAGACGCGGTGAAAGTCCCTGTGGTGGCGGCTGGCGGCATCGCCGATGCTCGCGGCATTGTGGCGGCCTTCGCCTTGGGAGTGGAAGGCGTTCAGATCGGAACGGCATTTCTCGCCTGCGAAGAGTCGGGCGCGCACCCGCTGCACCGCCAGGCCATTCTCAGCGGCAAAGCCGGACACACGGCATTGACTAAAGGTTTCACCGGCAGGCTCGCGCGAGGGATCGACAATGAGTTGCTCCAAACGCTGAATGAACCCGGAACCGAGATCCTGCCATATCCATTGCAGAGATCTCTCATGCGCAACCTCGCCCTTCCCGCACAAAAGGCCGGTAGGGCTGACCTGCTCGCACTCTGGGCCGGACAGAGCGCAAACCTGGCACGCAACCCGGGAGTCTCAGCGCTATTGCAATCCCTCGTAGATGGCGCGTCCGTGAAACTCGATCGCGCCAAATAGACCTTCTGGCGAACGATCTGTTATCTCTGAAATCGGCAAGGACACCCCTCAGCCCCTCAGCCCCTCAGTCCCTTAGCCCATCAGTCCCTTAGTTCCATAGTCCCTTGTCTCTCGCCTTTTGCATTTAATATCCCCTCTTTGGCGCACACTGGGGATGAATGAACTTACATCCCAGCCCGGCGCCATATTACCTTCTGGTAACTACTTGTTCCATTTGTTTACCAGAAAAATAACCCCCCCACCCCCCTGCCAGCCGCTGTGCCGCTGTGCAACTGTGCCGCTGTGCCGCTGTGCCGCTGTGCAACCGTAATCGCTGCGCCTTATAAATCAATGCGTTACGGAATGTAACTAGCTGAATTCCTGATGCATTCACGTCGTTTTAGTGCAAAGCGCGGCCGTTTTGCCCCGATTCTGGCCGCTTCAACAGTTTCGGACCGCGCATTTTCAGAATGAATATCGACCGAAAGCACCGAGCAAAATGGCGTTTTTCCCAGGAAAACGCCACTTCTCAATGCTCTCGAAAAATCTTCTTGCATTTCGAAGCTGCAATAAATCAGCCCAATTCAAGCCAACTTGCAGCCTCGGATTCAACCCCGAATGGCAACTGCTGACCGCTGATAGCTAATGGCTCGGCGCCAGATCGTCAAGCCATCGCGCGAATGCCGCTGCCCGGTCCTGGTCGGCGTTGGTCGCAGGATTCAGCCACACCAGCGATTTGTGGCTGGTGATTTCGCGATAGGCTGCAGGCTCGTCGTTGTAGCCGTGGTGCGCTTCCGGCGAATCGGTTTCAATCCACAATGCCGGAATCCGCAATCGGTTCGCCGCCGCCTTCAGATCGTAGCGGTCGCGCACCAGCAGATGCGCGGGAACGAGCTCTGCTCGCGCGTCGCCGAAGATGGGCGTAAGCGCGTCGTTGAGCGGCGAGTCGGCTGCAACGCCGGCGAGCTCGCGGTGCCCGGCAGCGAACTCAAGAGCCAGGTTGGCGCCCAGTCCGTTGCCATAGGCCACAATCGTGTCCGGATCGATGTGACGCGTGCCGGTCAGGTATTCGAGCGCCCAGCCTGCGTCCTCAAGCCAGCGAGCCTCGCTGGGACGAGCGAATTTGCTTTGCCCGTAGCCGCGATAGTCAAACGCAAAAACGTTGACTCCGGCTTCATGAAGCCGCGCAAGCGCGGGAATCGTATCGCCCAGGTTGCCATCCTGGCCGTGAAGATAGAGAACCGTGTAGCGGCGGTAGTGAGAGTCCGCAGCCGCAGGAACCCACCATCCGCTCAGTTGCGGAATGCCGTCGCCGGTCGCCGCAAAACCGATGGGGTCGAAGGCCAGCGATACGCTTGCGGGAGTTTTGGCGACAATTGCCGAAGGATGGTAGAGCAGTTGCCAGCTCCCCTGCCAGAAAAGGAGACACAGAACCAGCCAGACACACATTGCGGCGGCGGCGACAACGCCCGCAACCGCGCCTAAAATCCATCGGCCCGAGACGGTAGGCGGCGCAACCTTCACGGGTGAGCCGGCCATTGCGCGCGCCGCTGCCCTGCTGTGGGTCTTCACGTGGGATTTCGCTATCTTGCGCGGCATGGGATATCGATGGGCGTTTTAATCCGAAAGCGGAGGTGATTGTTTTGTGTCGAGGAGCCTTCCCCTCAGGGACTAAACAGGTTGCGGAAAAACTCGTGTTGCGACCGTTTTGTAACAAGGGCACGGCTTTAGCCGGGCCAAAAAAGCCCCCAAAATGAGCGCGGGCTTTAGTCAAGATGGAGTGACCGGTTCGCTGCGCTGGCCGTGGGTTAGCCTGTGATTCAAGGAAGAAGCACAGTCCAGAGCCACAAGCGGAGGAGAACCGGTCATGAAAGAGAAGGTACGATTTTTGGGTTTGGATGTCCATGCCGAGACGATTACCGTAGCCATCGCCGAGCCAAACGGCGAGGTGCGCAACCTGGGAACGATCCCCAACCGCATCGAGTCGATCCGCAAGCTGGTCAAGAAGCT
>DATJSB010000054.1:0-33840 GCA_035504315.1 Occallatibacter sp. | reverse complement strand
TTTGACAATACCGTTCCCGGCCTCGTGCCGCACATCACATCTAGTCGTACGCGCTCTTGCTCAAATTGTTGGCATGGACGCCTCGACCCTTGTCCTCGTTGCTCCATGTTCGCTTTTCGCCGGAGCCATCCTTCAGATCCTGGTTGCCAAACTGTGCTCGGGACGGACCAAAGGCATTCTGGCGTTCCTCTTCTGCCTGCCGGCGGTGTTTGGTGTGGCCGGCGTTGCGCCGCTGGTGCACGCGGGCCGCGCCATCGACCTGAAGCCGATGCCTTGGGATGGACCTCTGGCCCTGGTGTTGCATGTCGATGCGTTAAGCGTGCTGTTCGCCTTCATGGGCGCCTGCATTGGCGGGCTGGTGCTTCTCTATTCAATCGGATATATGGCGCACGACAAATCGGCCACGCGCTTCTATGCAATCATGCTGGTCTTCATCGGCGGATTCATTGGCTTGGTGTACAGCGCCAATCTCTTCATCTTCTATCTCTGCTGGGAACTCGTGGGGCTGTGCTCGTTCTCGCTGGTGGGCTTCTGGTACACCAATCGCGAGGCCGTAAGCGGCGCGCGCAAGGTGCTGTTGATGACCCACATCGCCGGCTACGGGCTGCTGGCCGCAATTCTGGTCATCTATCACCGTGCCGGAACCGCGATCTGGACCGACCCGGCCGTCTCGAAAAGCTTTACCGGCGGAATGTTCGCGCTCATGCTGCTGGCGCTGGTGGCCAAGAGCGTGCAGGTGCCGCTGCATACGTGGATCCCTGAGGCAATGGCCGCGCCTACGCCGGTGAGCGCGCTGCTGCACGCGGCCTGCTATGTGAAGGCGGGAGTTTATCTTGCTTGCCGCATGCACAGTTTTGGAATGTGGCCGTTTGCCTGGAGCGCAAGTCTTGTCTGGGTCGGTACTGTAACCATGGCCGTGGGCGTAATGTACGCCATGGTGCAGACCGATCTGAAACGCATGTTGGCCTTCTCAACGGTAAGCCAGATTGGCTACATGATGATGGGCATCGGCATCGGCACGCCTCTGGCGATTACCGCGGGCCTGCTGCACTGCCTCAATCACGGGTTCTTCAAGGGCGGGCTGTTTTTAACTGCCGGCAGCGTCCAGCACGCATCCGGCACGCGCGACATGAACCGGCTGGGCGGACTGGCCGGCAAGATGCCGCAGACCACGCTGAGCTGGCTCATCGGCGTGGGATCGATGATGGGCATTCCGCTGATGAGCGGTTTCGCCAGCAAGTGGATGCTGTACGCGGCGGCGCTGCAGGATGGATGGTATGCTCCCGCGATGGTGGCATGGGCCGTGAGCCTGGGCACTGTCTTTCTGGGCGCCAAGGCCACCAGCGCGGTCTTCCTGGGACCGCCTACGCATGAGACTGAAAATGCGCATGAGTCGCCCGCAACAATGGTGTGGGGCATGGGACTGCTGGCCGCGGGCAGCGTGGTGCTGGGCATTGCTCCGCAGCTTGCGGTTCGCGCATTTCTCAATCCAATTCTGCTGGCGCTGGGCATGGGCGCAGGCGTGCACGTCACATGGCTGGGGCTCTCGGCCGACGCGGGAAGTTTCTCATCCATGGGCGGGCTGGTGCTGGCGATTGTGTCCCTGGTGCTGGGAGGAGCCGTTTACCTGGTCGCCTATGTTTCGCGGCCGCTCGCCGGTGGGGCCGCAATGGCGGGAGCCGGAGGCGGAGTGTTTACCGGCGGCGAGCCGCTCGGCGAGCGCGGACGCCTGACGGCCGGCGACTTTTCTGAGATCTTCCTCGAGCACTGGAAGGAGTTCTTCCGCTGGTCGAACGTGGACCGGGTTTACCTAAACGTATGGGACGGGTTGCAGGCCGTTTCGCGAGTGCTTGGTGCAGCTGTCGGCTGGATGGAGCGGAATGCGACTGCGCTGGTGGTTGTGCTTGGCGTGGCGATTTTTGCACTGCTTCGCTGGGCCGTGCCCGGCACAGCGCCTAGCGCAGCTCTGCCTGCGGTTGAAGCGCATGTTCCAGTCCTCCTCGCGGTGGCCATCGGCATCGCCGCGGTTGCGCTCCTGCTTGCATCGCTTGCCAAAGTGCGCGCGCATGGCCCGGTTTTGTGGCTTTGCTCTCTGCTCATCGGCGGATTTTCAGTCGCGGGTCTCGCAGTCGGCAACGCATGGCTGCGATTGGGCCTGCTCGAGTTCGCCGTGCTGCTGACGGTTGTTCGAGTCTTCATTACGGCTCGCTCGCGTTCCGCCAAATTCACCTATCTTGCCGTGGTGCTGCTCTCCACCTGCTGTGCAGTCATGAGCGAGGTCGCAGCGAATGCCGCCAACCCCGCTTGGGCGCGCGCGTTCCTGCTCACCGGCATCTTCATCAAGCTGGCTGCTGTGCCTATGTTCTTCTGGCTGCTCTCGCTGGCCGATGAAGTTCCGGCCCTCGTGCTCGGACTCATCATCGCCGTGGTCGACATGGCCGCCTTTGGCGAATTCGCCGCGAACGCGTCGAAAATCAGCGGTGCGCTGGAGCCGCAGGGACTGCTGGTATGGGCCGCCGCGCTTACCTCGCTGCTTGCTGCCGTGCTGATGCTCACGCAGCGCAGCCTCAAACGGATCCTGGTGCTATCCACCGTCGAAGATGTCGGATTCCTCATGCTGGGAGTTGTCTCCCTGAGGACCTTTGGAATCTCTGGCGCGCTGATTGCCGCATCGACCCACGCCCTGGCCAAGGCGCTTTTGTTTGCCTGCCTCGCAGCACCGGAGGCAGCCGGCGAGCTCGATCAGCCGCCCGTCGCGCTGGCTTCGCGTTACCCGGTAAGCGCCTTCGGATTCCTCTTCGGCATGCTGGCCATGCTGGGCGTTCCGCCGACCATGGGCTTCATCGGCCGCTGGCGGCTCTACTCAACCGCGCTCGAACTGGGGCCGTGGCCGTTGGCCATCTTCATTCTTTCGTCGATTCTTGCGCTGATTGCTTACACCCTGGCGCTCACGCGCAACTGGTGGGGTCCGCCCGGCAATTCTGAGGCTGATTCGCCACCAGCGACAACCGCCCGCGAACCCTTCGCGCTCAAGATTGCAATTGTTGGCGTGGTGATTGCCCTTGTCGGCGCAGGCGTCTGGCCGGCGATTCTCCAAAAGCTCATGGAGGTGAAGCCATGAAGCTTTGGAGACGATTGGTTTGTTACGCGCGCCGGCGCAGTCCGTGGCTCTTTCACATGAACTCGGGCTCGTGCAACGGCTGCGACATCGAGCTGGTGGCCGCGCTCACACCGCGTTACGACTGCGAGCAATTGGGCGTGCGCCTTGAAGGCAGCCCTCGCCACGCCGACATTCTCTGCATCACCGGCCCCGTGACGAAAAACGCAGTAAGCGCCATCCACACCGTCTACGGACAGGTTTACGGGCCGAAAGCTGTGGTCGCCATCGGCTCCTGCCCGGCAACAACAAATGTGTTCATCGACAGCCGCACGCTGGACGGCCCTCTCCAGAAGCACGTTCCAGTCGATGTCTTCGTGCCCGGCTGCCCGCCGCGGCCTGACGCTATCATCCAGGGCGTCGCCAAGGCGGCAGCAATTCTGGCCGAACGCGGATCAAATCCCTCTGAAGCCACCGTCGCCATTGCATCAACAACCGCCGGAGCAGGAGCCAAGAAGGAGGAGCAGCCATGAACATCATCACCGCACTTGCGCGACTGCTCATCTTTCCCGGCCTGGTGTTTGCCATTCCTGCCGCGTGGTTCTTCCTGTGGGTCGAGCGGAAATCGGTAGCGCTGATGCAGGGCCGCGTCGGCCCTCCCTTCATGCAGCCGTTCTACGATTTCGTAAAGCTCACCGCGAAAAACACTCCCCCGCGAAGCGGCATAGCCGGCGCGCTCATGCGCGCGTGGCCGCTGATTGCGCTTGCATCGGCAGCCGGCGCGGTCGGTCTGCTCCCTGTGCTGCCATCTTCGGGCGGCTTTGAAGGCGACCTGATTCTGCTCCTTGCCCTGCTCGAGCTGCCGTCGATGTGCATCATTGCCGCGGGCTTCTCGTCGCGCTCCATCTTCGGCGAAATCGGTTCTGCACGCGAAGCTGCGCTCAGCGTCAGCTACAACATCGTCTTCCTGCTGGCCATTCTTTCCATCGCGGCATCGCAGCACACCTTCAGGCTCGAAGAGTTGGCCACGCTGCCTTCTTCGCCGCTGCGTTTACTCGGCATTCTCGCCATCATCGTTTGCCTGCCGGCCAAGCTGCATTTGAATCCCTTCTCGCTGCCCAACGCCGAGCAGGAGATCTACTCCGGCCCAATGACCGAATACGCCGGCCCCGAGCTGGCCATGTGGGAGCTGTCGCATGGGCTCGAGTGGGTTGCCGCAACCGGCCTGGTTGCCACGCTGATTGCCCCGCATCTGGCGGCATGGTGGCTGGCGGCGCTGGTCTTTGTCGCTCTGTCGTTCGCCATCGTCCTGCTGCTCTCCGGGATCGCGGCAGCAACGGCGCGTCTCGCCATCGACACCAGCGTGCGCTTCTACTGGCAGTGCATGCTCATCTTTGCGGTTCTGGCCATTTCGTCGGCAATTTTTGTGAGGTACCGGCTATGAAGATCCTCACCGTCCTTTGGAAGAACCTGCTGAGCGGCCCGCGCACGCTGCTTTTCCCTGCCCGGCCACCGGTCACCGAACGTTTTCGCGGGCTGGTGCAGTTCGATCCCGCCCTCTGCACCGGCTGCGCTGTCTGCCGGTTCCGCTGCACCTCGCGAGCGATCGAATTCAAGGCCGGCAAAGGCGAGTTTACCTGGAGCTATAACCCCGGCCAATGCACCTTCTGCGGCCGCTGCGTTGAGGGCTGCGCCGAGCACGCACTCAAGGAGGGCCGGCTGGAGCACGCTCTCTCTCAAGCTGAGGACACGCCGCCAATTTACCTCGTGCCCGGCGAACTCAAGAAGTCCTACACCGTCGCGCGCCGTCCGCCGGCGCCACGGCCTGCTTCAGCCGCAACCGCACAGCCGATCACGAATCCGGCCCCAACTACAACGGGAGGCGCCCAATGACTGTGCTGGAGAAAGTAACCGAGAATCCTGCTGCGAGCGAGCTGTGGCGCTTCGAGGGCGGCGTGTGGTGGATGAAGCCTGCCGAGCAGACTGAAAGTGTCCGCGAAGTTGCCAACGCGATGAAGGCCGTGGGCGCGCGATTTGTCACCATCACGGCCAGCCAGTTGCCGGGCGCCGAGGGTTTCCGGCTTGAGTATCACTGGGATCTCGAAGGCCGTCTGCTGGGCTTCGCATTCAACATTGCCGGCAACACCATCGCGAGCATTTATGACTTGTGCGAGGCCGCCGACTGGATCGAGCGCGAGGTGCATGAAGGTTTCGGCATCGATTTCACCGGGCGCGAGTACGAACCGCTGCTCCTGCGCGAGGGCGATACACCGGGCGTGAACCTGCGCGATGTCGCAACCCCCAAACCCGCTGCCGGCGCCGCTGCTCAGGAGGTGAAGCAATGAGCTACGAGATCCCCATGGGCCCCTACCATCCCGCGCTTGAAGAGCCTTACAAGCTCGACATGGTGTGCGTAGGTGAGACGGTCACGGATGCCAGGCTGCATATCGGCTTCAACTTCCGCGGCATCGAGCATCTGGCCGAGACGCGCAACTACATCCAGGTGATTGCGCTCATGGAACGCGTGTGCGGCATCTGTTCGTTCATTCACACGCTCACCCTATGCCAGGCCATGGAAGACTTGACCGGCGTCAAGCCGCCGCCGCGCGCGCAATACATCCGCGTGGCGATGGCCGAGCTCGAGCGACTGCACTCGCACGTGCTGTGGGCCGGCATCGCCTCAAAGCTCATGGGCTTCAAGACCATGTTCATGACCTGCTTTGAGCTGCGCGAGAAAGTGATGGACGTGCTGCAGGCGATCTCCGGCAACCGCGTTAACTACTCCATGAACCGCATCGGCGGCGTCAATCGCGACGTTGAGAATCCACTCGCGCTGGTCGAGATGGTCAACGACCTTGAGCGCCTTATGGTTCGCACCGTGATTCCGGTATTCACTACCAGTGCAACGGCTCGGTCGCGCTGCGCCGGCATCGGCGTGCTGACGCATGATAAGGCCGTCAGCTGCGGCGTCGTGGGCCCGGTGGCGCGCTCTTCCGGCATCGCCCAGGATCTGCGCAAGCACGCGCCCTACGCCGCGTACAGCGAGATGGAATTCGAAGTGCCGGTGGAACAGGCCGGCGACGTGCGCGCCCGGCTCTTTGTTCGCGCGCTCGAGATCATGGAAAGCTGCCGTATCCTGCGCCAGGCGCTCACCCGCATGCCCGGTGGAGAGATCAACATCGGCGAACCCAAGCTCAACTTCCGCACCGGCACGGCTACCAGCCGCGTTGAAGCTCCGCGCGGCGAGGTCATGTATTCGGTCTCCTGGAAAGAAGGCTCGCGTAACCCCAGCCGCGTACACGTTCGCACGCCCACCTTTGTCAATATGCCCTCGGTGCGCTATATGGTGCAGGGCGCGCGCCTGGCCGACACGCCGCTCATCCAGGCGTCTATCGATCCGTGCTACTCGTGCACTGACCGATAGAGCAAGTCCGCAGCTATACTGTCTCGACACGAACGCCGTCCACCTATTTGCGACGTATGAGCACCACCGTGGCCGGAGGCCGCGAACGATGCGCTCATTTCTGCTCATAGCTCTCTCAATCGCGACCACTTTGGTGTGCGCACAACGATGTTGCGCAAACTGCAAACGGGTCGCGCCCTCGACTGAAACCAGATACGGCGGCAATCAGCTTATCCAAATGGACCTCAGAGATGAGCCCGTTACCGGGATTGGTGGAATCGTGATGCTAGCCAACGCCCCTGCGGACGGCGTACTGCTGCAGGTATTCATTCGGAAGCACGATGATCCGCTTTACGTCCCCAGGGATCAACAGAAGGCGACTGCCATTGCCGCGTGCATCACTCGCAACAATGGCCTTTTTTCGTTTTCTCTGGACCCCGGAGAATACGAGATTAGGGCAAGCATGAACGGTGGAATCGACGTCACATCTGTGTTCGTTGTCGTAAAGCCCGGATGGCGACGCTCGCGACGAATCGTCGTGGAGATGCACGTCGGCACGTAAAGTACCGCCGGGCGCTCCATGTTTCTCGCTTTCGGGGACATGGGATCAACGTGCCGGCTAGAAGGACTCACGAGTCTCCGCCCGCTGCGCCGTGCGAAACTGTCAGCATCCGAATCGCACCCATTCCCAGAGGGGTAATCGCACCATGCCAATTTCGCGCCAAGCCGCAATCGTCGCTGCCGTCTTTTCATTTGCGGCCCTCGCCGCTGCACAGCAGCCCTCTTCGCCGCTCGCTCCTTACATCGAAGAAAACGCGTCTGTGCTGGTGCTGCAGCACGTCACACTGATTGACGGTACCGGCTCTCGGCCGCAACCCGACATGCGCGTGGTAATTGCGAACGGCAAGATCGCCGCGGTTGAGCCGGCTGGCTCGCAATCGCCGCTGCCGCCGGGCGCCAAAGTGCTCGACCTCACCGGCAAAACCGTCATCCCCGGCCTGGTGGGCATGCACGAGCACCTGTTTTATCCGCTGCCCGACGCGCCGGAAGATGGCCAGGCGCTTTACGGCGAGATGGCCGACAGCGCTCCCCGGCTCTACCTGGCCGGCGGAGTTACCACGGCTCGCACCGCTGGTAGCGTGGAAACCTACACCGACCTTGAATTGAAGCACGCCATCGACGCAGGCAAGATGCCCGGGCCCAAATTCGATATCACCGGACCGTATCTCGAGGGGCCGGGCACCTTCGCTCTCCAGATGCACGAGCTCACCAGCCCTGAAGACGCCGCCCGCACCGTAGATTACTGGGCCGCCGAAGGCGTGACCTCGTTCAAGGCATACAACTATCTCACTTCCGATGAGCTGAAGGCCGCAATCGACCACGCGCATGCGCTCGGTATCAAGATCACCGGGCATCTGTGCTCCATCGGCTTCAAGCAGGCTGCGGATCTGGGCATTGACAATCTCGAGCACGGAATCCTGGTGGATACGGAGTTCTATCCCGGCAAAAAGCCTGACGAATGCCCCAACACCGGCGCCGTGTGGGAATACATGAACAAGAACGTCGACCCGGCCGGCCCTGAAGTGAAGCAGATGATCCAGGATCTCGTGGCGCATCACGTGGCCATAACCTCGACGCTCGCAGTCTTTGAGACATTCGCCCCCAACCGGCCGCCCATGCAGCGCGAGATTGCAGCGTTGAACACTCTATCGACCGCAGCGGCACGCGCCTATCTTCTGGGACGCGCGCGCACCGCTGAACGCGACCGCGGAGGGATGATCGCGTATGAGCAGCGCTTTGAGCGCGAGTTTGTGGCCGCGGGCGGACTGCTGATGGCGGGCTGCGATCCCACCGGATATGGCGGTGTGGTTCCGGGCTTCGGCGACCAGCGCAATATCGAGCTGCTGGTTGAGGCGGGCTTTACGCCGGTCGAGGCCATCCGCATCGCATCGTTGAACGGCGCCATTTACATGGGCAAGGACAAGGAGATCGGTTCCATTGCGCCGGGCAAAGCCGCCGACCTGGTGGTGCTGGGCGGGAATCCAGCGGAGAAGATCGAGAACATCGAAAAAGTTGAGACAGTTTTCAAAGACGGCGTGGGATATGACCCAGCCAAGCTGATTCAGTCAGTGACGGGAAGAGTGGGTTTGCGGTAGGAGCGTCATTGCCTGCTAGCATCGTCACGAGCCTGGACCACGGCGTCCCGACAGCGCGGTCCGGTGTCGAGGGATTTGCGGTTGCTTTTCACTCAGATTATCCAGCACCCCGCGGCATCGCTGGGCCTCTATCCTCTGTCCGCACGAAGGAGTCAATCAGCCGGCGTCCTGAAGAATGCGCGAGTTTCCCGGCTTTCTCTTGCCGATAATTAAGCTTCTTCAGGTCATAATCATCTCAGTGCAATTGTGTTGGTTGCGCCGGCCTGCTTTTTCGGCCCGAAGGGGCCACAAAATCGCTCCCGTAAACCGCCTGTTTTCATACGCCTACAAACATCTCGATTGTTTTCATCTAGTTAACATCGCAGATTTTGACTAATCCTATGAATTCACGCGAGATATTTACCGGCAATACCAGGGGGATACCCCCCTCTCGCGAGCATCCCGGGCCACCTGGCCCGGGATGCTCCAACTACTGCGCCGACGTGAACGGGCTGGCCGGAAGGCCGTCGCCGTTGAACACGTTGCACTGCGGGCTCGCGGCCCATCCGTAGCGCACCGCAACCGGCTTGGCCACATCGGGACTCGACGCCACAATTGTCTCGCCCTCGATGGTCGCGGTTGCCGGCGCAAACTTGCCGTCCGCTCCGGCAACCTCAACGCCCGTCACCGGACCACCCTTGGCCATCAGACCCTCGGCGTGGTCAAAATATGCGCGGATGGCCGGCCCCTCTGGCACCGCTTCGCGAAACAGCGGACCGGACTCCTCAATCTTTTCGCCGTAGGTGAGCACGCGCGCCCAGCGCGCCAGGCGCAGGCCCACGTCGAGTTTGTCGGTGGGGTGAATATTATCGGGGTTGCCGATGTCGATGGTCACGGCCATCCCGGTGTTGCTCACGGCAAGCGTCTTCAACTGCTGCTCGCGAAGCTCGGGCCATCCGTCGCCGGGCCCTGCGTTGTAGTTGGCAATCTGCACAAACAGAAACGGGAAATCGCCTTCGCCCCACTGGCGGCGCCAATCTTCAATCATGGTGCTGAAGATGCGGCTGTAGAGCGGAGCGCGATCCAGTGACGCATTTGATTCACCCTGGTACCAGATCGCTCCGCGAATCGCGAACGGCGTGAGCGGCGCGATCATGCCGTTCCACAACATGCCGGGCCCCCAGCTCTCGAGCTGCGGCGTCCAACCGAACCCCGGCGCGGGCTTGCCCTGCGACTTGGCTACTGCAATCTGGCGCTGATGGTTTTTCTCGCGCAGGATGTTGTCCGGCTCGTCGTCGATCATCTGGCCCCACTCAGCGAAGAGCGGCGTCAGCGAGGCGTTCTCGCCCAGCGCGGTCATCCGCGTCCACGCTTCGACCGGCGTTCCGCCCCATGATGAATCGATGATGCCCACCGGCACGTGCTTGCGCTGCTCGATCTCGCGGGCAAAGTACCAGGCCACTGCTGAGAAATGCTCCGCAGTCTGGGGCGACGATGCGGCCCAACCATCGCCTACCACAATCAAGTCGTCTTGAGGCGCAAGCGTGGCCGTCTGCTTCACATTCAGCAGGCGAAGATCGGGAATGCCGGCCCTGGGCAGGTCTGCAGCGGCCGTCGCCGCCTCGTGCATTTCGAACCCCATGTTCGACTGCCCCGATGCCACCCAAACGTCGCCGACCAGCACGTCTTCGAGGGTGATCGTCTGCGGCTGGTTGCCTGTCACGGTCCCTCGCACCGTCATGACAAACGGTCCGCCCGCGGCGCCGGGCTTGAGGTAAACGCTCCAGCGGCCAAGCTCGC
This sequence comes from Occallatibacter sp., assembly GCA_035504315.1. GTDB lineage: Bacteria > Acidobacteriota > Terriglobia > Terriglobales > Acidobacteriaceae > Telmatobacter. Next base: position 23,405 of record DATJSB010000054.1, on the reverse strand, counting down.
CCGCCGTGGTGGTGCGGGTTTCACCGCGGAAAGTGACGCTCACCTCCTGGTTGGGGGTGGCCAGGCCCCACACATGTACCGGCAGGTCGCGCTGGACCACCATGTGACTCGAAAGGATTTTCGGCAGCGTTACTTGTGCCCCGGCGGCCGCGGTCAACGCAAAACCAAGGCAGAAGGAAAGCAATAGACGCGAGAACGTCTTCATCGTGCACCTCATGGGTTCGGTCATCATCCGGCGGTTAGCGGCGAGTGGGGCACGGCCCCCGCAGACTCCGCAAATGATTACCCCCCAACGTTAACAAAGAGAGTCTGTTCGCGTCTGCCTTATAAGAACTTCTGTTTTACTCCATAGACGCTTTCATGCGTTTTTTGCACAGGGATTCGCACTGATTCGGCAACCTTTTACCCCAATTGGGGTTCATTGTGGAGAGTGGGCCTTGGTGTGTCAGAAGCCGCGGGCCAGGTTCCACGCTGGTTGATGCAAGCAAGGTAAACCACGCCCGTCCTTCATAAAAGATTTATGCGATTTCGGGCGTACTAAGTGAAGGACGGCGTACTAAATGTTCGACTCAAGGAGAACCGATGCGATTGATGCGCCAGTTCCGCATAACTGCATTTGCTCTCATAGGGTGGGCGGCAATCTGCGGCGTGCGCGCACCCGCCCAGGCCGCCCTGCTCATGGAGGAGCCGTACGGCTTCTTCGGGGCCATGAATCCCACCGGTCATAATGCCATTTATTTCGAGCGGATTTGCGCTGAAACCCCGGTCAAGTTGCGCCGCTGCAGTCCGGGTGAAATGGGCGCGGTGATCGCCCGTTACCAGGGAATCGATGGGTATGACTGGGTGGCGATACCGCTGCTGCCGTACCTTTACGCGGTGGAACAGCCTGCCGATGTACCAGCACACGTCAACCGGGCAACTGTGTTGCGGCTGCGGAACTACTATCACGAGACGCATCTTGAGAACTTTGGCCGTCACGTCGAGCCAGGCGACTTCATCCACGGCGGATGGACGCAGCTTGTCGGGGTCGCCTACGAGCGGAGAATCTATGCTTTCCGCTTCAACACTTCGGAGGAGCAGGACGACGCGCTCATTGCACGGATGAATGAGGGTCCCAACCGCTCCGATTTTAACCTTCTCTTCAAAAACTGCGCAGACTTTGCGCGCGTCATTCTGAACTCCTATTTCCCCAATACCTTCAAGCGCAGCATCTTCCCCGACGCGGGCATGACCACCCCCAAGCAGATTGCCTACAAGCTGGTGAAGTACAGCCGCAAACACCCTCAAACGCAGCTTGAGGTGTTTGAGATTCCGCAGATACCCGGCTACCGGCGTCTCAGCCATGCCAACAAGAGCATCGATGAGTCGTTTGTAACGACGGTCTACGCCATTCCCATTGCTGTGTTAAATCCGTACCTCGCGGGCGGCCTTTTTGTGGACTACCTGGTGCGCGGACGCTGCCACCTGATTCCCAAAAACCACGAGATCCTGGGACCCGAAAAACTCGCTCCATTGACAGGAGAACGTGAACAGGCTGAGAATCCCGCCAACGGCGGAGAGCAGGCTCGAGCTCAATTCGGAGCCGTCCCGGCTGAAAGTGAAGCGATTCAGGGAGCGCCGCCGACCGCCTTCAAGGAAATAAAGGACATGCAATGAGCAAGAATGCTCCGCAGGACCTGAAGAACCACGCCCGCTTCGATCCCCCTTTCCACTTCTTCCTAACCTTTGTCTCTCTGGGCACGGTGATTGTCTCCGTCGTCTACGTGGTGCATCATCTGTGCTTCTATTCGGCATGGCTTGTGTTGGTGTCGGTGGCGGCGTTGATCGCCTTGTTCAAGCTGCGCAGCTACCCGCTTAAGGTGCAGGACCGCGTGATTCGCCTCGAAGAGCGGCTGCGGCTGCAGGCGCTGGCTCCGGCCGAGTGGCACGCGCAGATTTACCGGCTAAGCGAGGATCAGTTGATCGGGCTGCGCTTTGCCGCCGACGATGAGGTTGTGGAACTGGCCAAGCAGGCTCTCGAACACAACCTGAACCGCAAGCAGATCAAAGAGCGCATCAGGAACTGGCGCGCGGACCATTGGCGGGTGTGAGAAGACAGCCGGTAGCCAGCACCCAATAGCTCGAAGCTTGCAGTCCCGGAATTTCGGCTACTGGCTATTGGCTGCCCTTTTCACTGCTCGCGCAGCGTCTTCATCGGGTCGAGGCGGGCCGCGCGGAATGCGGGCAGGGTGGTTGCAATAAAGCTCACAAAAACGAGCAGAGCGGCCGTCGAGGCAAACGTCACTGGATCGGTTGGCCGCGTGTGGAATAACATTCCTGCGATCAGCCGCATGGCTAACATCGAAATCGCCAGACCCGCACCCACACCTGCCAGCGAAAGTGTCAGTCCGCGCCGGATAATCATGCCGAGTACGTCGGCCCTCTGCGCTCCCAGAGCCATGCGCAATCCTATCTCGAGTGTGCGCTGTGCCACCATGTACGAGAGCAGGCCGTACAACCCGATGGCCGCGAGCACCAGCGCAATTGCCGCAAAGCACGAAAGCAGAAATGCCTGAAAGCGCGGTTCGGCCGCCGCTTTTGAAAGGTAGTCATCCAAAGTCGAAACCTGGTAGACGGGCACGTTTTTGTCTAGTGAATGAATCGCCGCGTTTATAGCACCCTGCATCGCGGCTGGGTCGGCGTTGGTGCGCACCACCAGGTAGGGATTGGTGATGACCGCCTGCGCGTAGGGCAAGTACATCTGCGGATCTGCATCGGCAGTGAGCCCTTTGTGCTTGATATCGCCGATCACGCCGACCACCTCGCGCATGGGATGATTGAAGACATCGTCGCCGATGCCAGGCTGGATACGCTGGCCAATCGGGTTTACTCCGGGGAAGTATTTCTTTTGGAAGGACTGGTTGATAACCATCGTGGCCGGTCCGGCGAGACCGTCCTGAGGGCCGAGATTTCGGCCGGCGATGAGCGGAACACGCAAAGTTTCAAAGTAGCCGGGCAGAACCACGCCGAGTGATTCACTTGGTTCGTCTCCCGGGGCCAAGGGCCGGCCCTGGATCTTGAAAGAAATCGTCGCATCGTTGGTGCCCATCGGCACCGGCCATCCCGCCGATGCCGATTGCACGCCAGGCAATGCCGAGATGCGCTCCAGCAACTGCCGATAGAAGAGAACAAGCTGGTCGTGCTTATATGTGTCGCGGGAGAGCGCAACGCGGCTGGTGAGCACATGTTTCGATTCGAAGCCCGGATCGACGTTGAGGATGCGGATGAAGCTGCGCATCAGCAGACCCGAGCTGACCAGCAGCACCATTCCGATTGCGGTCTGCGCAATCACCAGCCAGTTGTGAATGCGATGCTGGCCCCTGCCGCCCGCGACTGAGCGCGACCCTTCGCGGAGAGCGTTCACCGGGGCCTGACGGGAGGTTCGCCAGGCTGGAAGCACCCCGAAGAGGATACCCGAGACCAGCGACACGGCGAGGACGAAGAGAAGCACCCCGACATCGAGTGTCGCGCCCTCGATGCGCGGAATATCGACTGGCATGAATTTGAGGATTGCGCGCAGCAGGCCCGCAGCCAGCGCGACGCCCGCCGCTCCGCCGCAAAGCGACAATGCCACTGACTCCACCAGCATTTGACGGACGATAGCGGCGCGGCCCGCCCCGACGGCCGCACGCAAGGCGAACTCCGCGCTGCGCCGCTGGCCGCGGGCCAGCAGCAAGCCGGCAACATTGGCGCAAACCAACAACAACATAAGCAAGACAGCAGCGAACAACATGCGCAGCGCCGGTCGCGTGTCGCCTGTCATGTGCTCAAGCTCGGGCTCAACCAGCGCCGAACTGTACTGCTTGTTGTTGTCGGGATATTGCCTGGCAAGATTGCCCGCAATCAGGCTGAGGTCGGCCTTGGCCTGTTGCACCGTCACGCCGGGCTTGAGCCGCCCAATGACGCCAAGGACGTCGAATCCGCGCTGCGAAGCTGGTGCATCCTTTCCTTCCGCGTCCTCGGCGATCGACTTCCACATCGCGGGTGCGGGGTTTTCAAGCGGGAACCGAAACCCTTTCGGCATGACTCCCGCGACAGTGTAGTTGTGGCCGTCGAGACCGATGGTCTTGCCAACGACATCTTTTGCCGAACCGAATTCCGACTGCCAGAACGAATCGCTCAACATCACCACCCGATTCCCGGGTTTCTCGTCGCTCCATTGAAAATCTCTCCCCAGCATGGGCGCGGCGCCGAGCACGTCAAAGAAGTTCGCCGAAACAGTTTGCGCGTCGATGCGCTGCGATCCGCCTGCGTCCTGATATGTCACTCCCGAACCAAGATACGAAGCGATCCCGCTCAACGTGTGGTTTTGCGCGCGCCAATCAAAGTAATCGGGATAACTGAGGGACTCGGACGCCACGCCGGGTAGCGAATGGTCCCGTTGATCGATCCAAACCAGACGGTTGGATTCGGGAAATGGCAGCGGACGGAGCAGGACTGCTTCAACGAGGCTGAAGATGGCCGTAGTGGCGCCGATGCCCAGCGCGAGGGTAATGATGGCGGTGACGGCAAAGCCGAAGTTCTTGGTGAGCTGGCGGACTGCGAACCGGGTATCGGTCCACAGGCTTTCCACGAGCGGCCACATCCAGGTTTCACGGCCACGTTCTTCAATTCGCGTCACGTTACCGAACTCGCGCCGCGCCGTATGCTCAGCCTCTTCGCGATTCATTCCCTCAGCCATCAGTGCCTCGGTTTTTTCTTCCAGGTGCAGCCGGATCTCTTCGGCGAGGTCGTCGTAGATTTTGCGGCGTGTAAAGAATTGTTTGAGGCTCATTGCGGTTTCCCCTAAGCTTCCGTCGGCGACAGAACCCGTGTGATTCCCGCGAGCATGCGTTCAAAGCTCGATATCTCGCGTTCCAGGTGCTTCTTGCCAGACAGCGTGATTCGATAGGTGCGCACCCTGCGATTCGAGGCCGAGATATGCCACTCGGCCTTCACCAGGCCCTCTTTCAGCATTCGTTGCAATGCGGGATAGAGCGACCCCTCTTCAACCTGCAGCAGTTCGTTGGACCGCTGCTTGATGTGCTGCACCAGCGCGTAGCCGTGCATCGGCTCGCGGAGAAGCGAGCGCAGGATCATCATTTCAAGCGCGCCCCGAAACAGGTCGCGCTGTTCTGTTTTGCTGGAATTGGTCATAGGCATATTCCGAACATGCCTAGAGTAAAATAGGATGAGAAAGTTGTCAAACGGAATTTGGCGGCGCCAGTAAACTCGTGCTCTGATACGCGCCCTAGAACAGGGGTTCCTGCGATCCCAGGTCTCAGAAGCGAGACCTGGGGCACCCTCGGTTCATGCCTGGTTGAGTTTCCTTGAGGGCCGGTCCCTATTCCCCATTCCCTTTTTTCTCGTCTTCATCCAGTTCGTGCTCATGCCGGTAATGCGCGACGGGCATCTTGCCGTCCCACCATGCCCAATTCATTGGGTACACATCGGGATCGAAGAAGACCTGGTAGAAGTGCCACACGATGATTGCCAGCGTGGCCAGAATGGCCTCATAGTAGTGGATAGCCGTTGCTACATCGACCCACCAGCGCGCCAGCAGATCTCCTACCAGCACCTTGGCCCAAATCATCACGCCGGTCAGCGCCATGAGTGCGGTGCCCCACACCAGCGCCCAGTACTCGGCCTTCTCAGCATAGTTGAAGCGGCCGAACTTCGGCTTGTCTTTGCTCAGTCCCAGGTAATAGCGCATCGTGGCCCATGCGTCGAAGGCGTCCTGCGGTTTTGGCGCAATATCGCGCAGCAGCTTTCGGCCCTCATGCGCGGCTGCGAGATAGAAGATGTGGTAGATTCCCGCGAGAATCAAAACAACGCCGGCGATGCGATGAATGGTCCCGCGCAGATGTTCGCCCATGCCCATGGTGTGGGCAAACCACGACTCAGGAAACTTGAGCGCGAATCCGGTAATGACGAGAATGATGAAACTTGTAAGCAGGACGAGGTGCTGCCAGCGCTGGTTCACGCTCATGCGCGTCATCATCGGGTTCTGCACGCGGCGGCGAGCGACAGCCTTGGCCCGCCAGATGATGAAGTTATGCAGGAACATGGCTCCGATGACCAGCAGGATGAGAACGGTGTAGATGTACCGCACCCAGCGCACGGAGAGCGAGTCAATGTCGTTGGCGCGGGCTCCGGTTCCGTCCTGCAGGTGGACCTTGGTGAGTGTGAATTTCGCAGTGACGCCCTGGTGGCACTTGCCGCAGGTGGCGTCGAGGTGCGCCGGATTGATGCTGGAGCGCGGATCGGACGAGGGCAGGATGTCGTGCACGCCGTGGCAGCTTGAGCAGTTGGCCGCCACCACCGACCCGCCCTCGGCGGCGAGACCGTGGTAGCTGTCAAAGTAGCTGGTGACGCGGTTGCCGGGGACGCCGAACTCCTGTGACAGACGAACGCCCTCATGGCAGCGCGCACAGGTGTCGCGCGAAAGATTCTGGGCCGCGACCGGTGAGCTGGGATTGCCCGGCGACTTGATGGAGTGAATGCCGTGACAGTCGGTGCACGCCGGCGCCTGTTCGTTCCCGTGGGCCAGCGCCTGGCCGTGAATGCTGGCATTGAAGGTATCGGCAATCTCGGTGTGGCATTTGCCGCACGTGGCTGGAACATTGAGCTTGTAGATGGGAGAGCCGGCCTGGTTGGCGGACAGGATCTTGTGATCTCCGTGGCAATCGGTGCAAACGGCGGCCTGCATGGAGCCATTAGCAACGGCGCGGCCGTGCACGCTCGTCTGGTAAGAAATGAACGGCTGGGCGGTCTCGCCGTGCGACTCCATGAGGAACTTCTGCCCGTGACATTGGCCGCAGGTGGCCGGAATGTTGGCGTGGTTGACCGGCGATTTAGGATGGCCGGGTGCAAGAATGCCGTGCGCGGGACCGTGGCAGTCAATACATGTAGCAGCGGCAGGCGCAGTGCCTGCGGGTTGAGCATGCATGCTGTGCGCGTACGCATCCTGCGCGGCGGCGTGGCAACCGGCGCAGGCCACTTGGGCCGGGGGCTTGTCGTGGACCAGACTTTTTACGTCTTTGTGGCAGTCGACGCAGCCCAGCACCTTGCCGTGGATCGAGTGCTTGATCTGACTCTGATCGACGTAGAGGCTTACGGTCTTGCCGTTTTCGTCGGTCGTGAGCGAGCGGTCGCCGTGGCAGGTAAGGCAGTCGGCGTCCTTCAGCTTTTGAGCCGCGCGCGCACCGGTTGCCGAGGCAAGGAAAGAAAAACAAAGCGTACAGAGCAGCAAAAATCGAACAGGTCTCACGCCTACGAGGAGACGCTTTGTATCAGAATTACTCAGTGACTCGTGTCACCGGCAGGCTGGTTGATGCTAAGCTTCCGATTTTGTGCGAGTTGGCTTGCGAAGGTGGCAGCCCAGTTCACCGTGATACACAGGCGCGGAATTCTGCAAATCGCACAAAATATGCAGACCCAGCGTGAGATAAATCACAATTTGTTCGCCTCACCTACCGCACAATAAATGCGGAGGCAGAACTCCCGTGTTTCACTTGGACTATCTTTCTTGCATTCTGACCGTTCTTGCCACGGTTCTCATCGGGCGCAAATTGTGGATTGGCCTTGTGCTGGGGGCAATCAACAGCGCGATTGTTTGCGTGATCGGGCTGCACACTTCGCAGTTCGGTTTCATTCCCGCCAACCTGTTCTGTATCGGCGTGTACGCCATCAGCATCCGGTCGTGGCTGCGCAAGGACAAGGCCGCCGCTGAGACGCTGCCTGAGATGAAGGCGACGGCACAAACAGCAGCATAACGAACCGGTTGACTTAAGTCGGCTTTCAGCTTGTAAATTCTAGCCGGTAACTACAGGCTACTGCCTACAAGCTCCAGGCCGACACCGAACGCTATGAGCCATCTGCTCGTCGTTCCCGTGCTGGAGGCTAGTGGCTACTCCCTGAAGTACGCGCTCAGCGTCAGCACCAGCAGCGTGAGGCCGATCGCGATAGCCGTGTATCCCGCCACGCGTGTAAAGTTCACCAGCCAGGTGGGCGCCTTCTCGCCGAGACGCGACTCGATCTTTCCCTCTTTCACCATCCGGTCGTACTCCAGCGGCCGCTTGTGCTTGAATTCCTCTTCGCTCTCGACGCCGGTAAACACCACCATGTCCATTGGAAAGCTGTCGGGACGCAGGTGGGTGTTGACGAAGTGAATGGAGAAGATGAAGAGGATGGCGAGCAGGCCTTCTTCACTGTGGATGACGAGCACCGCATTCAGTGCCCACCCGGGCAAAAAGTGCGCGAAAAACGGCGCAAACCACATGGCGTAGCCTGAGAAGCCGATGACGATCATGCCCCAGAACACAGCCCAGTAGTCGAATTTCTCCCAGTAAGCGTAGCGCTCAAACTGCGGCTTGGGACCGAGACCCAGGAACCAGCGCATGTGGCCGAACATATCCTTCACGTCTTTCCAGTTGGCAACCATCGAGGTCGAACCCCAGAAGATGCCCTTTTCGCGATTGACGATGCCGCGGGTGAAAATGTCCTTGACGTGAATCAAAAAGGCTATGGTGAGCACCAGCGCGCAGAATTTATGAAAAAACAAGATGGCACCGAAGCCTCCGACGCCGGCCGCAAACTTGCGCGCCCAGAAGCTCTCACTGAAGCGCATGGGCAGCCCGGTGGCGGCGAGGCCAAGAAACGTGGTGAACAGCACCGCGTGCAGGTAACGCTGCTCGCGCGTGAAACGCCTGAAGTACCGCTCTTTGGGCGCGTCTATCTGAACATCTTGAACCTCGGTTGGAACTGACTGAACCAGATCAGACATTCTTTTGTCCTCCGTTCGCGCGATTCCTGAGCTGGTTGTACCGCTGCCGGATCAGCCACAAGATGGTGTGAATCAAGAAGAAGGTAAGCACGCTGGCCAAGAGCAGGTTCATGAACAGGCGGACAAAATACAGCGCCGGATTCAGCTTGCGATCGCGCGCGTTGGCGTGCGGCTGGTACTGAACAAAGCTCAAGTTGGCGCCGGCGTGGCACCGGCCGCAGGTCTTGACCAGATTTGCTTTGTTGACGGGCGAATCGGGATCGGACGTGGGCAGCACGTGATGCGCACCGTGGCAGTCCCAGCAGCGGGCCGTCTCAACATATCCGCCCAGCGAACCCAACTGCGAGTGGAAAGTATCGCGATAGGTTGAGAACTTGTCTTTGTGGCAGTTGCCGCAGATGGGCGTGGACTGCATGCGAAAAGCCGATTCGGTAGGCTGCAAAATGGCGTGCGCGGTATGGCAGTCGGTACAAACCGGCGCCGCCATATTGCCGGCCGCAATGGCCTTGCCGTGAATGCCCGATTCGTAGTCGTCGTCGATCTTGGCGTGGCATGCGCCGCAGGTTTTGGGCACGTTTGCCTTGAAGGTCGGGCTCCTGGGATCGTTGTGGCTCAGGATCTTGTGCGATCCGTGGCAGCTTTGGCAGTTGGCCGCAACCAGCAGGCCCTCCTTGCTCAGCGCGAACCCGTGAATCGAGTCGATGTAGTTAGGGTAGACGCTAGGTAATCCGTGCTTGCCGGCCATGCCGTTATTGCTGTGACATTGGCCGCAGGTCTTGGGCACATTCAGCGGGTAGACAGCCGATCGTGCGTCGGACTTGGTGAATATCTCGTGCGCGTTGCCGTGACAACTGGTACACGGATGCTCCTTGCTGTCGGCGTGCACGCTGCTCTTAAGATCGTTTGCCTGGTCGGCGTGGCAGGTCTTGCAATCGACCGGCGCAATCTTGTCGGGGTGAGGGTAACCGGTGACGTCGGTGTGGCAGGCATTGCACCCCAGTGCTCCGTGAACGCTCGCGTTGAACTTCTGCCCGTCGACGCCTACACTGTGCCCCAGTGCATCCTGAAGTGTTGCGTCGGAGTGGCAAGCCAGGCAATCGGTTTGCGCGCGGCCGCCCTGCCCGCTGGCAAAAAGAAACAAACCAAACAACGCAGCGACTATACCGCTGCCAAATCTCTTCACTTGCCGTCTACTTTCTCCAGGCAAAAGAAGCCCAGACCCTCGCGCGCGGCTCGGCTGCAAGCGCAGTCCGCCGCGTTCTATCGAGCTTTCCATCGCGGGGTTCGCATTACCAAGGTCCTACTTTGCAGAAATGAATAGCAGTGACACCTATCACAAACACTGCGTTTGAGATCACATTTGCGTGCAATGCATGTGTTTATGGCGGTTTTATTGGTGGGCTAGGTCACAGAAGAACAGCTAGTAGCTTTTTCGTGGCGGCAGCGACCTTGCGATGATTCTGACCGTGAGCCGAAACGCACAGGCCGAGGCAATTCTACGCTGCACGATCAAGCTAAAACCTAAGAGTTAATAGCTGAAAGCTGGTTCTCCACGTGATGTGAGTCACATGCCGCAGTCCTCCCGTTCGGGGACAATGATCCCACTGCTCGAGGTGCACTCTTATGGGCGCAGTTGTTCTAACTCAAACCCCGGTTATGCTCACGCTCCCCAGTGATGCGGTGCGGCAGATTCAATGGCGGTTCGGCGACCGGTTCGACCTGCAGATGCTGGTGCAGTCGGCCCGCGGAGTAGCGCGCGGCACGGTGGCGCGCCTGGTGAGCGCCGGCGAGCGCAGCACCCACGAGTGGACCCCTGGCAAGCAGGCCATGCTGCAGGCCTTTGACTCGGCTGGGGTAACGGCGGCATTTATGGAGCCGGAAGAAGGCGGATTCATCGCCGGCCCCAAGAATCTTGCTCTGTCGCTGGCTGCATTTGAGTTGGCATGGGTGGATGGCGGCGCGGCCACAGCCAGCCTGGCAAGCTGCCTGGCCCTGGCGCCCATCCACGAGCGTGGCACTCCCGAACAGGTTGCGCGCTACATGATGCTCGCAGCCCCTCCACTGCCCGTTGAGGACCGGCAGCCGTGGCGCGGGGCTTTCGCGCTCACTGAGCCGATTCCTTATGTTGGAGTAGACACCGGCATGTTGAGCGGCAAGCTCTCCATTGCTGAATGGAAAGACGGCGAGGAGCCGGTTCTACAGGTGGACAAGCGCGGCCGCTTCATTACTGGGATTGCATTTGCCAACTTTGTTACCGCAGCCGTCAACTCGTCCGACCCGCGCATCAAAGGCAGTTGCGTGGTGATCCTTGAAGAAAGTGACGAGGGCGTCTTCGACCGCGGCACTGCGACCAAAAAGCTTGTGCATCAGCTTTCGTCCACCGGCGATCCGGTCTTCAATCTCACGGTCCCTGCAAGCCGCATCGTGGGCGGCTACACCGTCAAGGACGGAGTCATCGTTCCCAATTTCAACCACGGCGAAGTTATCGAAGCCGTCTTTCGCCGCACACGCGTGCCTGTCGGATTGATGACCGCTGCCAAGCTGCTTTCAGCCGTTGAGCCGGTGATCCGCTACCAGCGCCAGCGCTTTCGCGGAGCCGAAGGCGCCAAGCCCGGCTCGGTGCGCTATGAGCAAGGCATCCAGCAGCGCGAAGACGCCCTGCACCGGTTGGTCGACGTGTGGGCCGCGGGAGAAGCCGCAGCCTCGCTCGGATTCGCGGCAGCACGGCTCTTCGATACGCTTGATCCCCTCGAGAAACAAAAGACTGCAATTCTCGCTCAACGCGGTGTAGCGGGCGGCCGCGCTGAGATGAAGGCGCTCAAGGATTCTGAACAGCGCGCGGTGCAGTTGATCGGCCTGAATGCCGGCGATCCGCGCAGGACCGAACTTGAAGCCGACCCGCTGGTCGAGTTTGTGCTGGCCGACGCCGAGGCCAACGTACTGTGCCCGGCAACCAAGCTCTGGAACACCGGTCACGGCGCCAACATGATGCGCGAGGCTGTCAGCCTGATGGGGGGCTACGGCATTACCGAAGACTGCCCGGGATTCCTGGCCAACAAGTGGATGGATGCACAGCTCGAGGCCACCTACGAGGGGCCGGAGGCCGTGCAGCGCCGCCAGCTTACGGTGACCATGACTGGCGACGTTTTTCTCGCACAGTTCCAAAGCTGGATTCGCGAGATGCGCGCAATCGCCAGCCACCACCCCGGCAGCGGAGCATGCACCCTGGCCTCGGCCATGCACCTGTGGTTGTGGACTCTGAATCATCTGCAGAACGCGACCGACGCCGCCGGCAACAAGCTATATCACGGGCAGCGTCAGGGAGTAACGTTCCCGCTTGCAGATGCGCTTTGCTGGCTGCTGGCGTCGCGCGCGCAGATTCTCGATGTGCTCGAACTGGAGCAGCGTGGGCCGTCCGATCCGGTCGCCGCTGAGGGCCTGACAGGCACCGTGCAATTCCTCAGCGACCTCTGCCACACGCAGGCCGCTCAAGCCGCGGGCGCGGCCTCGCGCATCTGCGCCGAGCTGGTCTTCGGCTATAACGCGCACCCCTCGTGGGATGAGCAGGAACACCGCAACTGCTTCTCGACCGCCGAGCTTGAAGTGCTTGAAGAGACCATGCCCGGCATCTGCGCCATGGCGGTTGATGTAATCGCGAGCGATGGCGGACATCCGCAGAAGGCCGGCCCATGCGCGGGCTGCGCAGGCTCAGCCGAGTTTCTGCGACTGCAATCGAGGCTCACCATGTGCCTCACCGGCTCGCGCGTGGCCAAGGATCGCGCCGCAGAAACGGTGAGCAAGGTGATGATTCCCGAAGCGCTCGATTACCCGGCGGCAGGATAGGCATGAGATTGACTCGCTACAAAAGTGGGGTGCCCCATCCTTGGCGCGTCTTTGTTTTTGCGCCAACGGGGGGACAGCACAAACGCAAACCCGCAAGGGTAACCGCATGAGCACCGACCCCGATCACCAGATCGAAGTTGACCGGCAGACCATGGAAGTGGACATCGCCTGCGCCGGCTTTGGTCCGGCGATGGGCGGTTTCCTGACCACGCTCACCCGCGCATGGACCGCGAACCCCGCTGACCCGGCCTTCGAGAGCCGCGTTGCGCCGGGCATACCGCTGCAAGTGATCTGCTACGAGCGCGCCGATTCGCTCGATGCCGGCGTGAGTGGCGTGGTGACGCGCGCCAAAGGTATTCGCACCAGCTTTCCCGAGCTCAACCCGGCCGAGATTCCCATGGCCGTTGAGGTGCGCAAGGAGCGGGTGCTCTACCTGCTCGATCCCGTGGGTGCGAGCAGGCGTTCCGTGTTTTTGCGTTTTGGAGATGCTCTTCTCCGTCTTGGAAAAGGACTATGGCTCAAAGACGATGCCTTCGAGCTGCCTTGGACTCCGAAGTTCCTCCACAAAGATAGCGGACTCGTGCTCTCCATCGGCCAATTCAACCAGTGGGTCGCCGCGCAAATCATGTCGACGGGATTCGTGCAGATCTGGCCCGGCAGCCCCATCGCCGGACCACTCGTTGTCGGCGACAAAGTCGAGGGCCTGCGTCTGGTAGACCAGGGCGTAGACAAAAACGGCGCGCCGGCTGACGGTTTCATGCCTGGCATGGATGTGCGCGCGCAGTTGACTGTGATTGGCGACGGGCCGGTCGGCCAAATCTCCCGTGCTCTCGTCCAAAACGAGGGCCGCGCGCTAGCGCAAGAGTGGGCGCTGGGGATGAAGTTTGTGGTTGAGCTGCCGGAAGACACGGAGCTCGAAGCCGGCACGGTGTGGCACACCTTTGGATTCCCCGAGCCGGAGATCTTCGGATTCCTCTACGTGCACCCTGAGCGGCTCGCGTCGGTAGGCATCTTTGTCCCTTCGTGGATGGGCGATCCGGAGCGCACGTCGTATCGGTACCTCCAGCATTTCATCCAGCATCCGGCGCTGTGGAAACACCTGAAGAACGCGACGCTGCGTTCGTGGGGAGCCAAGTCGCTTGAGGAGTCGGGCAAGCGCAGCGAGCCGGCACTCGCCGGCAATGGATTCGCGCGCATCGGCGAATGCTCCGGCTCTACCAACATGCTCACCGGCTCGGGCGTCGACGAGGCGTGGACCACGGGCGTTCAGCTTGGCGAGGCAGTGCTTGAGTTGCTGCGCACGGGCGGCGAGTTCATCGAGGATAATCTTGCTGCAACCTACGAAAAGCGCCGCCGCGAGAGTTGGGTCGAGAATGAGGCACGCGAAGCCGAGCATGCGCGCAATGGCTTTCACAAGGGCTTCGTGCGCGGGCTCATCGGCATGGCTCTGGCAGGACTTTCGGGCGGGCGTTTCTCGATTCGCGCGCACATTCCGCGGGCTTCAAAACAGATTCGACGATTCGGCGCGAACGCAGCCGCAGAACTCCCGCTCAAGCGCGCAGCCGAACTTTGCATGGAAGATGGCCGTCCGCTGCACGATGCGCTTATGTCGGCCCGCGGCTGGCCCGAGATTCCATTCGACGGACGGCTCCTGATCACCCAGCAGGACGCGCTTCTGATGGGCGGCAAGATTCAGGCCGTGCCGGGCTTCGCCGATCACGTTGTGTTTCTCGACAAATCCCGTTGCATTGCCTGCGTTGAGAAGACCTGCATTGCCATGTGCTCTGGGCAGGCCATCACGCTTGGGCTTGGCAATGTGCCTGAATTCGAGCGCGAAAAGTGCGCTCACTGCGGTGCCTGCCTGTGGAATTGCGCCAATCCCCCGGAAGGCAAGGACTCGAACATCGAGTTCCGCGCGGGATCGGGTGGTTTGCATTCGGCGGAGAACTAATCTGAGGTAGCTCGAAGGGACTTCAATGCCACAAACACTTCACATCGTTGTTTGCGCCGGAATTGTGCCGGACCCGTTGCAGACGCTTGAGCCAATGACAACTCCAGCCGGGCCGGGGATCAAAAACGAAATGGTGCTGCCAGCGGTGCTCGATCCGTGGGCCGCAAGCGCACTGTACGAGGCCGCGAATCTCGCTGCCAAAAACCCCGGCAGCAAGCTCTGGCTGGTTTCGCTCGGGCCCAAGGCCAAGCTGCAACAGGTCATGATGACAATCGCGCAAAAGGTCGCCTTCGAACTGGTTCCCATCGACGGGCCCATCGGCGGTTTTCCTGATGCGCATGCAACGGCAGCGGCTTTGGCCGAGGCGATTGGCGCGATCCCCGGCCTCGACCGCTCGAAGCTATTGCTCTTCGGCGGCTGGGAGTCGGCCTCGCGCGGCGCCGGCGTAACGTTACAACTCATTGGTGAGCGACTGGGCATCGTAGACCAGTTTCAGGGAGTGGATCGGATCGAGCTGCGCGAAGATGGTTCGTTCGAGGTGCTGGAGCGCGTTGAGGGCGGCAAGCACCAGGTGTCGATTTGCGCGGGTGCTCCAGCGGTTCTGGGATGGGCAACGGGTAACTTGCCCGAGCCCCGCAACAATCCGCAGGTAGGCATGACCAACATGCGCACTATCATGCCTGCGCTGCAAAAAGCAAAAACCGTTGCGCTCGGCGCCGACGGATTGCAATATGTCTCGGTGAGTCTGCCGAAGCAACAGCGTACGACGCGGGTGGAGAAAAATATGACTCCGGATGAGATTGCCGCGGAGATCGTTGCCTGGATTGGAACCGAGTAATCGCAAGACAACTCTCCCGTAGGGAGAAACGATAATAGCCCAGGGTGAAGTCCGCATCCGCGGAACAATCCCTGGGACGAACGTAAATAAACAGACCCCGTCCCGTAGGGACGGGACGAAAAAAGATCTCAAGAGAAAAATGGAATCCATTCTCGTACTCACGCATGCAGATGAAAGCGGCGCAACTCTTAGCAAAGCTTCGTTCGAGGCCATAACCTCAGGCAAAGAACTCACCGAAAGGCTGGGCGCCCAGCTCAAGATCGGCATCGTCGCGGCCGAACCGCGCCCCTTATCCAAAGGTCTGCCGGGCCCAGTACTTGCCGTTGAGGGCGAACCATTTGCTCAGCCGCGGTTCGCCACCGATGCCGCTGCGTGCGAGGCGCTGTGTCGCGCGGCACATGCGTCCATCGTGTTAGCGCCTCACAGCTCGCGGTTCGCGCGCGTGATGGCCGCGGTTGCGCATCGCGTGGGCGGACAGATCGACACGCATGTAACGGCCATCGTCGGAGGCGACGGCGTGAAAGCCTCGCGCTGGTTTTACCGCCAGCGCATTGAAGCCGTTCTGGCCCGCACCTCGCGGCCGTGGTTTCTGTTGCTCGATGCGGGAACGCATGCGCCGAACGCGGCCGGCTCGGGCGAAGTGAGTCTCGAATTCGTGCCGGTTGAGGCTCCCGCAACGCGCACCAGCGTGACCGGGCTGCGAGCTCCGCAGCAAAGCCAGCAGACCATCCGGCCCGACGCAAAGTTACTTTTTGTAGCGGGCGCGGGCTGGACCAAAAAACAGCCGGACGGACAGGTTCACGTGGACGAGGCTGGTAAGTTGATTCTCGATTTTCTTGCGGCCTCGGGCGCATCACTGGGCAGTTCGAAGTCACTCGTCGACCAGGGCGGCGAAGGAAACTCCGTTCTCCCCTTTTTGACGCATCTCAACCAGGTCGGACAAACTGGCTCGACGCCTCGACACCCGAAGGGCCTGGCCACCTGCTGCCATGGCGAGGAGCCGCACGTGGTGGGCTGGCGATTCATCGGCGAGCGGCGCGCCGTTTCTCTCGACCCCAACTGCGGCTGGTCGCGCGGCAAGGCCGACGTGGTGTATGTGGCCGATGCGTTCAAAGTGATGGCTAAGGTGAATGAGATGCTGGGGAGTTTGGGGTGAGCTTCTCGCTCTTTGCCTTGCTCCGCCAGAATCATTTCGACGTCGAAAATCGTGAAGAGCAACTTCAGATCCTTCGACTGCGATTGGGGCAAATACACGCCAATCTTCGCTCAGGATGAAAATTGATTCTTGATGCGAAATCAACAGACGGCGGAGTTACGACACCGCCCTCAGGTCCGCGCGCAAATGATCTGGCCCTTTGTACCCGAGCTGCGCTTCGATTTCAGCGTGGGTGCTTTGCCAGATCGGGACGGCGCGGGCAAGCAGTTCCAAGCCCTTTGCGGTCAGAATCAAGATGCGGCTGCGGCGATCGTTCTCGTCCTTTTCAACGAGCACGAGGCCGCGGCGCTCGAGCGGCTTGAGGGCGGCAGTGAGCGTGGTTCGGTCTATGGCGAGCAGGCTGGCCACTGGTCCCATGGGGGGCGGCTCGGGGCGATTCAGCGACATGAGCAGGGAGAACTGGCCGTTGGTGAGCCCCAGCGGTCGGAATGCCTCGTCGAAGCGGCGGGCGAGGGCGCGGGCCGCGCGCTGCACGTGCAGGCAGAGGCAGTGGTTCCGAACAAGCAGCGTGGTTGCATACGGGACCTTGTTGGGACTTGACACAAGGCCAGATTAGTTGATATCAACGTATTCGTCAAGTTTTTCTCCGGTTTCCCGTAAGATCATCTCGGCCCCATTCTCCAAGCTGGAGGTCCCACCGATGTCCTTCCTCCGCGATCTTAAAACCGCTCTGCGCTCACTGTCGCGCGTCCCTGCCCTGTGGATCACGATCGCCCTCACGCTCGCCTTGGGCATCGGCGCCAATGCCGCCATCTTCAGCGTGGTGCGAGCGGTGCTACTCAAGCCCCTGGCCAATCGAGATGAGAGCCAGCTCTTGTATCTGCGACAGAGCGCGCCGGGAATCGGGATTCCGAATGCCACGTTTTCGATTCCCGAGATTCACGATATCGGCGCGAAGCTTAAGACTATCTCGCAGCTTGGCACATTCTCTGAGATCGACTTCACGATCGTGGGCCTGGGCACTCCGCGCACGATTCCGGCCGGAGTGGTGGATGGAAATTACTTCCAGGTGATGGGGCTGAGTCCGGTGCTGGGCCGTCTGCTCACTCCGGCTGATGACGGGCCCAACGCACCGGGCGCCATTGTGCTCACTTACAAATTCTGGCGCGACTCGCTGCACTCCGATCCCAATGTGCTGGGCAAGGTGGTGCGGCTTGAGAGCTACAGCGGCGCGCGCCAGGCGGCCATTGTCGGCGTGCTCGAGCCATCGATTCCCTATCCCGTGGCCACCGAGATTATTGCCAACGTGGTCACCAGCCCGCATCATCTTTCGGCCACCATGGTGCAGGGCCGCGAGCACCGCATGACCGAGGTGTTCGGCCGGCTCGCGCCGGGCGCCACGCTCGAACAGGCGCACGCCGAACTGAGCACGGTGTACTCCGCGATGATGAAGTCGTACCCCGAGGTGTACAAGCCCGAGGACCACTTCACAATCAGCGTGACGCGCATGCACGACCAAATCAACTCGCGCGCCAACACGGTTCTGTGGGTGTTGTTCGCGGCCTCAGGTCTGCTGTTTGTGATTGCCAGTTCGAACGTCGCCAACCTGGTGCTGGCGCGCACGGTGCGGCGCGAGCCGGAGCTGGCCATTCGCGCGGCACTGGGGGCGAGCACTGGGGTGCTGCGGCGCAGCCTGCTGGCCGAGAGCTTAGTGTTGTGCGGCACCGGAACCGTCGCGGCAGTGCTGCTGGCTGTGCCAATGGTCAAGGTACTGGGCCACTATGCGCAGCGCTTCAGCGTGCGCGCTGCCGATCTCACGCTCGACTCAAGCCTGCTGTGGTTCGGCGCGGCGCTCGCCATCGTCGCTGCGTTCTTCCTCGCCTATATTCCGCGTCTGCCTTCGCCCGACACGCCGAGCAACAGCCTCACCGGCCGCGGGGCACGCGTCACTGGTTCGAGTAATCGCAAGCTGCGCATCTTTGCCATCACGCAGATCGCGGCGTCTTTCCTGCTGCTCACCGGCGCATGCGTGTTGATGAAGACGCTCTACGTTCTCGAACAGACTCGGCCCCCGTTTGACTCTGCCAATGTGCTGGCGGTGAACCTGCCGGTGATGAACTACGGCAAAACCGACGCGCAGATCAGCGAGTTTTATCGCGAAGTGATGGAGCGTGCGAGCACGCTGCCCGGCATCGAGCACGTAGCCGAAGGATTCAACGTGCCGTGGCGCGGCGACCAGGCCGGGAACATCAGCTTTCAGTTTGCCGCGCAGGGCGCGCACCGGCACGGGGATGGTAAAGACGAGTTTCGCGCGCTATTCCGCAGCGTATCGCCGGGATTCTTTGCCACCTTGGGGGTGCCGATTCTTGAAGGGCGCGACTTCAACCCCGGCGACAAGGAAGGCAACGAGCGCGTCGTCATCATCAGCCAGAGCCTGGCCAATGAGCTCTTTCCCGGCCAGGACGCAGTGAACCGCACGTTGTGGTGGACCGACGGCGTGATCAAGTTCGTCGGCATCAGTGGCGAGCCGCGACGAATTGTCGCGGTGGTGCCCGACTTCGACGACGAGAACATCATTCCCCAGCCGGCCATGACCATCTACCAGCCCATCGACCAGGAAGGATTCGGCGGCAGGCTGTTTATACGTGCGCACCAGGACCCGTATGCGTTGGTGCCGTCGCTCACCACGCTCATTCACAAGATGTCGGCAGATCAGCCGGTGGAGCGCGCGACCACGCTCGGCGATGTGCGCGCCGAAGTGCTGACCCCCGACAAGCTCAACGCGATCGTCTTTGGCGGATTCGCGGCAGTGGCGCTGCTGATCTCTGTTGTGGGTGTGGCCGGTGTGCTGGCGTTCTCGGTCAGCGGGCGCACGCGCGAGTTCGGCATCCGCATCGCGCTGGGCGCGCAGCCCTCGAACATTCTTACCGATGTGCTGCTTGATGGATTGCTGATGGCGGGGATTGGAGTGGGCGCGGGCGCGGTGTTAGGAATCACGTTGACACGCGTGGCTGCCAGCTACGTTGCAGCCGTCGGCCAGGCTGGGGCTCTGGCGCTGGGCGCGTCGGCTTTCGTGATTCTGGCCGCCGCGATGTTTGCATCGGCGGTTCCTGCGGCGCGCGCGGCGCGGATCAATGCTGTTGAGGCGCTGAGAGCCGAATGAAAGAGACAGGCAATAGAGACCAGGCAACAGGGAATAGTCGGCGCGCGAATTACGCGGCTTGCCGGGTGCGGCTGTGTGCGGACTTGCGGTGATGCGCGTGATTGCGGCCGGGGTGCGAAGTGGATTCGGCCGAAGCGAGCGCGGTTTTCGCGCCGGCGCGGCCGCGGCGATGGTGAGCGACGGCAGGATGCAGGACGGCCCCCACGCGCTTTTCGGCAGCGACGGGGTCATCAGCATACGCGGGGTCCAGCATGGCAATGACGGCCGTTGCACGGATCCGATACAAGTGCGCCCATTTGCTCTGCTCCAGCGTTGACTGCACTGAGTGCCAGTAGTCAGCTTCGGCCGTAGTGTCGGCATTCACCTGTGCCAGGAACTGTGTGAAGTGCTGCAGATTGAAACCTATTTGATAGACGAGCTGGCTCATGGCCATCTGCTGCGGAGCTGTAAGCGCATCGAAGTTTCGGCAGTAGGCTTTGGCGTTGTCGATCGACTGGATGATGGCGATACGCAGCAGCAAGTCAGCATCGGCGGCGCTGATGTCGGGCTCGAGGGCGAGCATGCGGCGGCGAAAACTCCTCTTCTTCCACTGCTTCATCCGTTCGTTGAACTGATCGAGAATTGTGTCAAGACGCGCGGCATCCAGCCCGGCAGCCCGCCACAGCTCGGCCGATGAGGGCTCGATAAATGGATTGGGGTTGAGCGGATCGGTCTGTGGATGGTCGCGCGACGGAAGGTCGAGACTGAAGCCGGCCCCAATCAGCGGGTGTGATGTCTTGGGGTCGGGATACGCAGCCAGCACCCACCCTTCATGACGGCGGTCGCGGAGAATGTCCATCAGATCGGACACCGCAAACTTCACATCGGAATCTTTGAAGTTGAGCAACATCTGCATGGCGGGCGTTACCGGCAGAGATGTGGGAGACGAGGTAACAGGTACCGCGATCGGTGACGCAGCAGGAGCGATGAAGGGTGGTGTGCCGGGATCGATTGCCTGGGCGGGCTGCGCGGCAGGTGTTTGCGCCGCAGCGGGAACAAGCGCGGCTGTTGCCAGTACAGCGACCATCAACGGGGTGAACGGGGTTCGCACGTGAGGAGCCTGCCTGCCAGAATCAGTACTTTAAGCATCGGCTAAAACCCGCCCGCAATCAATCCCATTAAGGAGTTACTGATTGAATGCTCCCTTTGTGCGAGGCAGGAATGGCACTGCGACCGAATTTGGAGGCATCTTGAACCGCACACTGAATTGGGGCATTTCGCTGACGCTGGACTGGTTTGCTCGGTCGGCAAGCGAGTCCGCTCTGTGGTACTCTACGTTGGGCGGTTCCGACCGGCGCCTTTCAAAGTGCGCCCGCTGCCTCTCGCGTGAGGAAGGACAATCCGCGGGAGATTTTCCATGAAAATTCATCGGAAAACCACACTCCGAAGAGTGAGGATACTGTCATGTCTGCAATCACGTCATTCATCAAGCATCACTACAGGCATTTCAACGCGGCGGCGCTGGTTGACGCGGCCGAGGGGTACAAGAAGCATCTGGGTGACGGCGGCAAGATGTTTGTGACCATCGCGGGAGCGATGAGCACTGCCGAGCTGGGGCTGTCTCTGGCCGAGATGATCCGCCAGGATAAGATTCACGGCATCTGCTGCACGGGCGCGAACCTTGAAGAAGACGTCTTCAACCTCGTTGCCCATAACTTTTACGAGCGCGTGCCGCATTACCGTGACCTGACGCCGGCCGACGAGCAGGCGCTGCTTAACCGGCACATGAATCGCGTGACCGACACCTGCATTCCCGAGATGGAGGCCATGCGGCGCATCGAGAACGAAGTGCTGGCGGAGTGGGTGAAGGCCGACCAGGCCGGAGAGCGCTGGTTCCCGCACCAGTTCATGTATAAGATTCTGCTGTCGGGCGTGCTCGAGAAGAGCTACCAGATCGATCCCAAAGACAGCTGGCTGCTGGCCGCCGCGCAGAAGAACCTGCCCATGTTTGTGCCGGGGTGGGAGGACGCGACGCTCGGCAACATGTACGCAGGGCACTGCATTTCGGGCGACGTAAAGAAGGTACACACGGTGCGCACCGGCATCGAATACATGATGGAGCTGGCCGAGTGGTACACGGAGACGACAAAGACTTGGCCGCTGGGGTTCTTCCAGATTGGCGGCGGCATCGCGGGGGACTTCCCGATCTGCGTGGTGCCGATGTTGCACCAGGATTTGCAGCGAGAACATGTGCCGCTGTGGGCGTACTTCTGCCAGATCAGCGATTCGACAACCAGCTACGGGTCGTACTCGGGCGCAGTGCCGAACGAGAAAATCACCTGGGGCAAGCTGGGCGAGAAGACGCCGAAGTTCATCGTGGAGAGCGATGCCAGCATTGTGGCGCCGCTGATTTTTGCGTACGTGCTGGGGTGGTAGAGAGACAGCCATTAGCCAATAGTAAGTAGCCAATAGCCGGTGGCTTGTAGCTTGTGATTTGAAGCTGCCTGCTTCCGGCTTTGCGCTTGCACCTATTGGCTATTGGCTATTCGCTATTGGCTACTCCCTATTCCCTGCCCTTTTCGCCGCAGCCCTTCGGTGGCGACTGCGAACCCTGTCGCTGGCGAGTTTTCCGGCATGGCTTCGGTGTTTGGCGCTACTGCAACGCCATTGAAATTTGCCGGAGCTACCGAGACGTTCCATCCATCGACGACGACAAGCGCGTCTTCGCCATTGAACTGGCCGGCCGCAGCGGTAACGGTAACCGTCTTCGAGCCGCCGGGCGTGAGCGAGAGGTAGTTATCGCTGTAATAGACGGGCAAAATGCGATCGCCGGATTTGCGCCTGAGTTGCAAATGCACCATCAATGCAATGTTCTTAGACGGGTTGGTGAGCGTGACGGTAACAGTGCGCGTGCCATCTGCGTCGGCGCTCTGGGCCTGCGCAATGAGCGTGACCGCAGGCAGATTATTGAGGCCGGTTAGATCGTCGGGATTAGCCAGCTTGTGCCAGTAGAAGTTACTCGAGATAAGTTTTCCATGGGCGTCGCTCAGGTCGAGCTTGATGAAATTCAGGTTCGTGACCGTCGCAGGAAATTCAACGGGACCAAGATTGGTTACGGCCGACGCCGGCGCGTTGACCGGTATGTCTTTTTGCGCGGCCAAAACGCCGTCAGGTTCGTAAATCGCGAGATGCGCGACCGCCCCCTCCAGTGGCTCCGGCAGATTGTTAATGACCTCAAGCTCGCCGGTTGCTTCGTTCAACTGGATATGCACCAGTTCGGCCGCGTGCATCACGGCGAAGAACGACGACATGGGTTCGAGATCGTAGTGGTAGATCTGCCACACAAAGCTGGGCTGCGCGGGATTGCTCATCCAGGTGATGACAGCTGTCGTTGGATGAAACATTACCGCGTTGCGGCCTTCGTACATAGCGCGGAAGGCCTCGTAGTTAGCGAGCTGCGCTTTGCGGACGAAGTCAGCCAGGTTGCGGAACGCGCCGTAACGCGCAGCAATCTCAGTGGGGTAGTTCTGTGCGCCGGAGTTGCCGCGGGCAAAGTCGTGCTCGGCCCAATCGTCGTTGATCGAGTCCCAGTCCTTCTTCGGCATCATGCCGTGGATTGATTCGAGGGTGGGCACGCTGATGGAGCCGGTTTCAGTCTTGAAATAGTCGTCG
>DATJSB010000053.1:0-6880 GCA_035504315.1 Occallatibacter sp. | reverse complement strand
ATGTAGAAAGTAGTCCTGCGCGTTGAACAGCGATCCGTTATAGATTTCCGACAAGTCGCCATGAAATCTGTTCGTGCCTGCCTTGGTGATGTAATTGACCTGCGCCACGGCGTAGCGGCCCTGATCGACGGAGAAGGAATTAGTATTGACGGTCGCTTCCTGCACGGCATCGAGACCGATGACGAGATTGGTGGACAAGCCGATGTTCAAGCCGAGCCAGGGATCATTGGAATCGTAACCGTCGAGGATGTATCCGTTGGATGTTGCGGGCAAGCCATTAAACTCGACGTTGCCGTACCCGCCAGCAGCCTTTGCATCGCTCGCAGAACCAGCCGTGTTCATCAAAGCGCCTTGGGCAAACTGCGCGATATAGGTGAGGTCTTGGCCGGGATTTGGCAGGTTCTTGATGGTCTCCGACCCAATGGTGGTCGTGGTGTTTGGATTGTCGAGACTCAGCAGGCCCTCTTGTGCCGAGACATTCACCGTTTGCGAGGCCGAACTGATTTGCAGCGTGAAGTTCAACGCAACATTGCGCCCCACTAATACCGGCGTCGGTTTTGACATTGCCGCCGCAAAACCAGAGTCCTGCACGCTGACCTGATACGTTCCAGGGTTGACCTGCGAGAAGAGGTAGTGCCCGTTCGCGTCTGTGGTTCCGGTTCGCGTTGCCTTCGTATTAGTTTCCGTCGCCGTAACCACCGCGTTGGAAACGAGAGCGCCGCTGGCATCCGTGACCGTGCCGGAAATGGCGCTGCTGGTCCCACTTTGTGCGTGAAGCAGGCATGGGTTAACGGTGGTTAATATCGCCAAAAGAATCAAGGTGTACTTCCATGCTCGAATCGAGTACATCATAGGTCTCCGGTTGTCTTTTGTCGGCTCGCCTCGGGCGGGGTTCATAAAAAGGCCACCGACCTCACGTTTAGGCTCGACTAAATCTATTAGGTATGCCTAAAATGGAATTGTGTCAAACCATTCTGGATGCGAGGGCCGTGCATGACAACTCGCCGTGTCAACGTGAATACGGAGTCAGTAGACAACTACCTGAAGGGGATCTTTGCGCTGGGCGGAGCCGAAGAGGAGCGTGTAGCAAGTACCGCTTTAGCCGAGCGCCTTGGGGTCGCTCCCGCCTCGATTACGAACATGCTGCAAAAACTGGCGTCGGCCTCGCCTCCGCTTGTGCAATATGAACGCCACAAAGGTGTTCGGCTGTCGCCTGCGGGTAGACGTCGGGCGCTGGAAATCGTGCGCCATCATCGACTGCTGGAAGCATTTCTTTACGAAGTGCTGAACTATCCCATTGAAGAGGTACATGACGAAGCCGAGAGACTGGAGCATTTCATCTCGGAACGCTTGGAAGAGCGGATTGACGCGAAACTCGGGCGGCCAAAGTTCGATCCACATGGACATTGCATTCCCGCTTTGGACGGAAGGATGCCGAAGCAGCGCGCGACGCCGCTAACGGTTGCAACTAAAGGTGAGAGTCTTGTCGTCGAAAGCATCTCCGATCAAGACGCATCTACGTTGAAGCAGCTCAAAGCCAAGCACATTACACCTGGGGTTCGATTGCAAATAAAACGGCGAAATGTTGATGGCACCTTCGTCATCACTATCGGGGATTCATCGAAGGTTCTGAATATTTCGCACCAAGTCGCTATGGCGATTCAGATTCATCCTGCGAGCAACCACGATCCAGAGTGACTTGCATTTTCCTGACAATGGCCCTTCGGATTGCGGCCTCCGACGACTCAAAGGGCTAGTCCGAGGCCGATGGTGGGTGCCTTCGCCAAAGGTGGGGTTTGTTCTAATCCCGCACTCGGAATCGGACTCTGACCTTTGTTGAATTCAATCGCGGACGCTTTGCTGACATCCCGGCTGAGACTCCCGGCAAGCGAAGCGGCGTTGTTGGTATAAATCTGCGCGTCGTGCGACGCACGCGAGACTGATACATAGGCAAACCGATTGTTTATCAATTCTGGATAAACTTCGGTGTCCATATTGACCAGAACGCGCTCCGACGTGAGACCTTGTGAGCTGTGCGAGGTCACGGCGTAGCCGTGGTCAAAGTGCCGCATCTCGGCGGCATCGAAGCGCACGATTCTGTTTTTCGGGCCATCCATGCGGACGCTGATCTTGCCGTCTTTGTCGATCTGCTGGATGGTGCCGAGGTCACGATTCGCAATCTGCAAGTCTTTCTGCGGAGCCGTGAATTGGATTTTGTCTCCAATAGCAAACTCGCGCTCGATCTCGCGGTACGCTGCGATGCCGCGTAACCGCGACGGGTCATAGGTCACTTGCTGGCCGTCCTCTTTCCGCACGGTAACGAGATTTTCAGCCGCGTTCGTAGTGACGACCTGGGCGTAGCTTCTGGCCTCGATGCCATGCTCTTTGCTGCCGCGAACGTAATGGAGAACATCGCCGGGCTGGTAGCGTGCAGCCCACTCGCGGTCAGCTCCGGTCATGTCGTTGCGCGGCGTGAGCACGCGCATGGGATGATCTGTCTTGTCCACGACATCAAGCGTTTGCAATTCCTGCCGCACAGCCTGATTGATGGCGCGGCGCGAAGCGTTGTCGGGCGAGACGATGAGTGTGTTTTCAGAATGTGCGGCATAGTTCTTTGCGATGGCCGCGATACGTTCCTGCGGGTCTTCAATCTGTGTAATCCGTCCCTGCTGCGAAAGCATCTCAACGCCGAGGGCCGTTTCATTGTTGGACAGATGCTCGACGGCTTTGAGTAGCGCGGCATCCTTCTGGCGCATGATCTGGTCAAGCTGGGCCGTCTTCATGCCTGCTTCCTGCAACTGCTCGAAGGGCTTTCCGGCATCGACACCCTGATGCTGGCGGGTGTCGCCAATTAAGAGAACCTTGTCCTGCGGAGCAATCTTATTCAGGAAGTCACGCATCTGCTGCGTCGATGCCAGAGACGATTCATCGACCATATAAAAGTGCTTGCTAGCAGGATCGCCGGCGGCCTGCAGGCCGCCGCTTGCGAGGAAGCGTTGCAACGTGTCTGCCTTAATGCCAGCGTCGCGGAGCTGCTTCGCGGCACGCGATGTCGGTGCGAAACCTTCCACGGCGTAGCCGTTCCGTTCGGCTCCCTCGCGTATGGTGGACAAAACCGAGGTCTTGCCCGATCCGGCTCGCCCCTGCAATCCCTGAACCTGGTCACGCGAGGTCAAAACTTCTTCTACAACCCTCTTTTGCGCGGCGTTGAAATGAGGGCGCGAGTCTACGAGCGGGACTGCGCTCTCAATCGCCATGATCTGCGGTGCGCGGTTCTGTCCCTCCCGCACCTTCTGGACTACCTCATTCTCAGCTTTTATCGTCGCCGCGGTGGTGAACCTGCGTCCCGCCTCGTGCGCGTTTGCCGGAACTTCTTTGAACTCGCCGGAGGCGATGCGCGCCTCGAAGCTGGCGCGGACCTCCGGGTATGTCATGTCTCCCATGCCCCGGCGCAAGGCTTCTACGTAAAGGGCGCGTTCGTCAATAACGGCCTCACGCTCGAAGCCTTTATCGCGGGCAAAGGTGATAGCCTCCCGCGCCTGCTGACGGCGTTCGTTGGCAGGTTGTTCCTGTGTCTGTTCTTTCCTGCGCTCGCGGGCCTCCGCCACAACCTTGTCGGTCTGATTGCCGAACTCATCGGCAATCTGTTTGTGTGCGGCCAGGATTTCATCGGGAGACAGGCTAACCTTTTTATCGCGGGTATTGTGCGCGGCAATCTGCGCCGCCTCCGGGCCGGTGAAACCGCTGCGGGAGAGGGCTTCTTCGATCTGCTGGCGGCGCGGGCTGGAGGCGTCAAGGTATTCTTGCGAGTAGCCCTTGATCTCCGGGGCTCCGCTCTTGCCGGGTTCGATCTCATAACCGAGAGAGCGCAGCTTGTAGGTCAGATGGGATTGGTAAACGGCAGTCGCAAACTGCTGGCTCTCAAACAGCGAGTGCGGTTGCAAGGCCCGCATTTTGCCGTTGTCGCGCTCCGTCATATTGAAGACAACGACATGTGTATGGAGCTGCGGCGCGGAGTAACCGTCTACCGGCCGGGCGGTATCATGCTCGAATTTCGCCGCGATAAACTGGCCGGTCGTCTCGGCGGGATTGTTGCCGCCGATGCGGGCCTGCGTGTACCTCTCCAATTCAGTTAACGCGGCGTTGACCGCCTCGCGGTGCGCTTCGCGCACACGGTCATCGCCGCCGACAAGCGCAGTCAGAGAGATGGATTTCGGCGCTGAAAAGGTCGCGTCCCACCCGGCGCGGTGTTCAACGGGAGAGACCATCTTCCCCTCAGCGTTCCGGTACTCATGGACGACGCGATGCGATACCAACTGCTTGCCGGTCTGCGGGTGTTGCCCTTCGGAGAGACGGGCGAACTCTTCCGCGCCCACGGCTCCTGACAGCTCAAACTTTTCCGCCAGATTGCCGTGCCACTCGCCCTGAATCGTATCGCCCTGCTTCCAATAATTCTGTTCGGCGGCGGTGAACTCTTTCTCGTGGTACGTCTGTGCCTGGGACGCGGACAGCGGTTTTGAGATGTTAAGCATGGCCCCTCCTTCGCCTTAGCGGATAAGGCTTTGCGTGGTCGTGATGACTTCCGGCTCAAGCTCCTGCGCTGCCGCAGGCTCATTGGGTTGCGGTTCGGGCGTCGGCGCAGACGGCTCCGGCACTTGCGCCAACTCCGCAGAGGACGCCTCCGCATTGCCGCCACGGATGGCCTTCGGGTCATACGGGAGCTTGTCATCGGGGCGCTCGCGCAACTCGAATGGTTTGGCAACCTCCGGCATGTCGAAGTACGGGAACGAAAAGTACGTCACATAATTCTGGTACTTCATAAAGGCGTGGAGGTCCGCGAGGCCGGAGATTTCGGATTCCAATACCAGCGGCTCAACCTGCCGCTCGATCGTGAAGTTGTGACCTGCGCGTGTGCCGTCGAAATGCGTCTCGCGTAACCGTTCGATCTCTACTTTGCCGATGAACTTGGACACCCACTCTCCGGCGTTCGGCTCCTTCGTCGTGAGCCAAACGCTGGTCGCAGGCTGCGATAGCATCACCTCGGCAAGATGCCCATACAGGTACTCAAGCTGCGCTTTGCCCTGGAAGCCAAGCACGACCGGATTGCGGCTCTTGCGGCTTTCGGTGATGGCGGTATGAAGCTGCGGCAACTTCTGCAAACTCGCCAGCTCATCAATGATGAACCACACACGCTTTTGCTCTTTGGTTGGTTCATTCAAGAGACGCAAAACCAGCCAATCAATCCAAAGACTTTGCAGCGGGCGCAATGCTTCACGCTCGGCTGGAAGCGAGGTAAGGAAGATCCACCCCTGACGCTTCTCGGCCCATTCGGTAGCCGTCCATCTCCCGTTGCCTTCGCCCTTCTTAGGGAGCAAGCGCAGGCTGTCCGCGACCAATCCGAGAGAGCCGAGAACACCGGCTCGCTGCTGGTGCGCTCGCGGGTCAATCAGGTGCGCGTGTTCGGTGCCTTTCAGTCTGCGGTCGATCTCCTCCGGGCTCGACATCCACTGCACCAGCTCGTCGGGCGTCGGCCCATAGGCCATCAGGAACGCGAAGATTTTCTGCGGCGACTCGATGAAAAACTCACCCTTCCGATCCTGCGGCGGCTGGAAGAGTGAGGCGGCCAGGGCCTTTGCCTCGGAACGGCTGCGAAGTTCTTCCGCTGGCCCCCAATAGGGGCAGCGTGCATCCAGAGGATTCAAAATCACATCACCGCGCGTAGGGTCGTAGAATCGCTTCACGAACTCGCGGGCCGGGTCGTAAACAATGGCCGAATCTTCCCGGCTGCGAACCTGCCGGAGCACCTGGAACATTAAGGCCGACTTGCCCGCGCCAGTGTCCCCGATGATCTGCATGTGCTGTGCTTCGGCCTTCGCGGGAATCCGAATCATCTCTTTCATGTCGTCGGTTTTGAAGCCGATTCCGTCGCCTTTGACGGCGCGGTTGAACCCCTGCGGCGTGAGCCGTTCCGGGCCTTTCAGCCGTCGTCCATACTTGAGCGCCTTTTGCCGTTTCACATCTTTGGTCGCAGCAAGCGGCAACAGCAACAGGAACAACCCCGCACCACAGAGCATCGGGATTTTCAGGATGGTAGAGAGGTCATTGTGATAGAGAGTGACCTTTAGGTAGGCGCACAACCGGGCGTCAACATAGTTCCGTACTGGGCCGCGAAAAAGAAGGTCATCTCCACGCTGGAGGGCAGCGGGAGAGAGCGATAGCGGGATGGCTCTGTCACCCGGCTCCGCCGTCTTTCCACGCACCACATCGTCATTCATGGCAGGCCACGGCTTCAGCCGGTGGCCGGTCAGAAAGAGCATCCGGTATTGGCTGCGGTGTGTCCGACTGAATGAGCCAAAGAACGATGTCCGCACATAAACCGGCATGTAAAACCGCTGCAATGGTGTCCCAACGAATCGGAGGCGAGCATAGAGAAAGATTGCCGTCAGAACGATGGCGGCGAAGATTGTGCTGTAGGTATAGATGGGACGGTTCTGCGGCCAGATGATTGTTTCTTTGCGGCCCCACGTTGTCTTTGCCATCGCAGTCACTTCCTTTCTTCGGAGGCCAGTGTTCCGGCCAATTCATGTTTCGCCGTACTGATCTCGTCCAGTAATTTGTCGAAAACTTCCAGTGTCATTTTCTGGCCTGCCGCCAGAGGACGCAGCACGTTGACGAGAAGCAGACGGACGCCTAGAACCTCGGTGAGCGTGGGATTGCTGGCCGTGTTGTTGGTTGGTGCGCGGCCTAACTCGGTAAGGATGAGCTGGCGGATTACCTCACCGGGAGTCTTACCCAGGTCGCGGCAATGTTTTTCAAGCGCCGCCAGTTCCTCAGTGTTGAGCTTCGTCCCGGCAGTCTTGAGGCGATAGCCTGCCCGTCG
>DATJSB010000052.1:0-29704 GCA_035504315.1 Occallatibacter sp. | reverse complement strand
CGGCTTACCAAAATTGCAGTAGCCGTTGGCCGCTGTCGCCGTTCGGCGAGCTTGCCGGTGTGCAGGCCCAGCAATCAGCCAACCAGGACGTGGTGGCCGCGCTGGACCGGCTCAAGATGCATCCCAAGGTCGACGCCGGCCGCATTGTCGCTTCGGGATGCTCCTCCGGCGGCATTCAAACTCTCCCGACGGCCCAGAAGGGACTGGGCGCGCGAGCCTCTATCGCCTTCGCTCCGGCGGCGGAATCGTGGAGCAACGGGGCGCTCGACGTGATGCTCGAAGATGCCATTAGCCACGCGCGCGCTCCGGTCTTCATCCTCCAGGCCAAGATTGACTTCAGCACCCAGCCAACCGAGGTCTTAGCCCGCATCCCTCACATGCCGCTCTATAAATGTACTCGCGGTCAACCGCCAGGCTGCCGCCTTCCTCCTCTATCGTCATCATTCAAAACGACTTAAATTGCCTCTCCTTTTGCCGTTTAATTCCCCCGCCCGTTCTATTCTGAATGCAGATAGCGATTCTTGGGGCCGAAGTTCGGCAGACCAGCAGATCCTAACCACCTGAAAACAATAGACCTGGCCGCCAAGTCTACCCTCTATCGCAATGAAAACAATAGATTTTGAGACTTTTGGCAGGGGGCGGGGGTATCGGATATGGGGGGGTGGGGATATGCCCTTCGCGTCGTTTGTGAGAAATGCTGGCTAAGGGACTCAGGGGCTACAGCGGTTCCAGAATTGCTATACCCAGGAGCCACGACTGCTGAGTGGCATTTTCCTCAAGAAAATGCCACCTCTCACTAATCTCGAGGGGGCACATGAATTCTGGAACCGCTCTAAGGAGCTGAGGGCCTGAGGGACTGAGAAAGGCCGTTAACGTGTCCCTGACTTCCTTAGGGGCGGGGACGCGGCCAACCCCATAGCCCTGAAAAAATCGGGCGCCCGTTTGGGCGCCCAATCAGCATTCCAATGCCGGGGTGTCGGGAGTGAACTCCCGACGATGGGATCAGCGCCAGTAATAGACTCCGCCCACCATGTAGTAGGGGCGATAGTAGACGGGCGGATAGGCATAGTAGGGGGAACCGGCATAGCCATAGGCGCCGTATCCGTAGGGATAGCGGCGATAGAGGCTGGGACCGCCGGAATACAGACCCTGGGCCAGGCGAGCGGCTTCCTGAGCGCTGACGGGTTGCACCGTTATCGGCGCCGTCAGATGGAAGGTGACCAGGGCCTCGGCCGGAATCCATACATTCGGTCCGGGCGTTGCCGCGGAGGCTGCGGTTCCCGCCGCGGCGCCTGCGCCGGCGCCAATGGCCGCACCAGTACCGCGACCGGCTATGCCACCAATGATGGCGCCAAGCAGCGCGCCGCCAAAGGCGTCACTTGCCGTTCTGCCGGCCTTATTCGGCCCCTTCACCTTGAACTGATCCGAGGTGAGTGGGTAGTTCTGACCGCCAAGGTCGAGCGAGGTGAGGGCCAAAGCCAGCTCGGAGCTGCCGCCCAGGTCGCCGGATCCAACCTTCTTCACATTGGTCACGACGCCGTGCAAAGTGGCGCCGCGCGGAATGGCCAGCACGCCTCCCAGAGTCACATCGCGGATGACCGTGAACTGAACCGGGGTGCCGTCGGTGGCGTGCTTGGTACCGACCGCTTCAGCCGTACGCACCTGCAGCAGCGTGCCCGCAGGCAAAGTCACTGGAGCAGTGGCGTACTGATACGAGGGCAGGGGCGGCGGCGGGGGCTGCTGTGCATAGTAAGGCACGCGCGGCGGATACGCCGGGTATTGCGGCTGCGCAGGGGGTGGAGGCGCCTGACCCTGGTTCGGGGCCGGCTGGTTGATGCCCGCCTGAGGCTGGCCCTGGTCGGCCGGCTGAGGCGGAGCGGCCTGGTTGTTGCCGCTCATGGGCACATCGTCATCGGGAGCCGGGGCGGTAGCATCCTGCGCCGCCTGCGGGTTACCCACCTTCAGATTGTTCTTTACATTGGTCACACCGTTCACGTGGCCGGCAATCGAAGCAGCCAGTTCGCTTTCAGCCTCGCTGGCCACCGTGCCAGAGAGCGTGACCTGGCTCTGAATTGTCGCGGCGGTAATCAGATCGTTCTTGAGCGCCTGCGAAGCGTCCAGAGCCTGCACCACATCCATTTCAATCTGGCCATCGGTGCGCTGCCCTGCGGCCGGGCCGGCCGAGCCATCTTGCTGCGCGATTGCCACGGCAACCGAAAATACAGCTACAGCCGACCATGCCACACTTTGCAAGAAGATTGTCTTTATCGATCGACGAGTCATGGTTTTCGTTTCTCCTCCGCCAATCTGTTAGATTCCGGGCGCCGCAATAAGGAGCAGCCCAGAGAATCAAAATCTAAACTGAGATTCCGGCTCAAATATTTAGACGATATACGCCGGAAGCAGTCATGGGGATAAACCCGGCGGCTGGGAAAAAGTTACGGGCGTGAGCCGGGCGCTGCCGCATCCTGCCAGGCGCACAAAATGAACCGCCGATCAGAAGCGAATGGTCCTGAAGTCGTACGAAACGCCCGCCGTAAATCCCTGCGGATCGAGGGTCTTGCCGAGAAGACCCGGCCACATCTGGTACTCGTATTCGGCGCGCAGCCACAATCGATGGAAAGCGCGGTATTCAAAGCCGATTCCCGGCGAATAAACAAGGTTGGTTGTCGAATAACCGGTATTGACTCCGTTGACATCAAGCGTGTAGTCGAGCCTGCCGAAGCCGAACAGCCACTTGCCGTAAGGTCTGAAGTTGCGATAGCGCCGCCACTCATAACTGGGGCCGGCGCTGAATGTCAGCTGGCTGAAATTCGTCAACCCGTTGGTCGCATCATAAGCTGTGTTGTGGCCCTCTGCCTCGATACCGAGTCCATCAAGGTACGAACGCAACCCGGGACGCCAGTCTACCCAGCCGGTGTAGCCCAGCATGCGGCTCTTGCCCCAGTCGACGTCTAAATCTGACATTCCGCCGCCAACCGTGAAGGGCAGGTTTGGCCCATAGGCGGAGGGAACAGACTGAGCAAATGAGGGAGAGAAGGCGCAAGAAAAGGCCGCCGCCAAAACTGCTGATAGTATCCTGAACCACTTCATCCTGCATCTCCTAGGGGCCCGAAGAATGTTCTCCGACGCGGCAGCATGCGGAGGGGGAAACTTAATCTCGCGGTTGAGATCCAAGGAAAGTTTCCAGTTTAGGTCTGGCACCATGACAGGTCTTTTGCCTGTTACCTAATAATGTAATTAGTTGTCAGCGGAACCGGGAGCTGCTATGAAACAGCTTACCTGCGTGCAGGCGTTTCGTTCAAAGGTCTAGACAAAAATCCCCCGGCCCGGATTGGATTGCAGCGGGGGACTCGCGCTATGCCTAAGCCCTACGCTTCATAGAAGTTTCGCATGCTTTAAGGCGGGTCGGGAAATACGGTGTCCGCAGAATGTGGCGGAAGATTACGGCACCCTGATGCTCCCTCAGCAACGACCAAAGACTCACTCGCTGCCACTAAGCGGCCACGGAAGACCGCATTGACTCCGGAACGGTGGCGCACGGATACACCACCTCCTAATCCGCCATCCGCGCAGCCGCGGCGGTGAGTCATTCAAAACGTGCCTCAAAAAGGGATCAAGGCCAGGGCTGCGAGGGTTGCGGGCGGCGCCGGTCGTTCGAGGATTCAGGCGCCGTGACGCAAAGTGGTCTCGATCTCGCCCGGTACCCGCAGAGTCTCACGCGCAGCGACTGCGGCAGATCCGGGATGCGGCAACTCCAGAACCGCAATGACGTCAGTGCCAGATGGGTTTGAAGTCATAGATGAAGCCGAGCGTGAACCCCTGCGGGTCGAGCCACTTGGTGTTGCTGAAGAGGTGAGGCCACCCCTGATACTCGTAATCGGCGCGCAACCAGAGTTGACGGTGCAGGCGGAGATTAAAGCCTCCGCCTGCCGAATAAACATTGCGCGTGTCGTGGGTGTAGTTGGGGAGGTTGGGGACGCGGAAGTCGATACTGCCGAGCCCAACAAGGCCCTTGGCGTAGATCTGGAAATCGCGGAGAACGCGGACTGTGAACATGGGCCCGCCGGAGCCGGTAGTCTGTTTGAAATTACCCGGCAACTGGTTGGAGCGACCGTAAGCAAGGTCTCTGACTTCGGCATCCAATCCGAGTCCGGTAAGGAAACCGCCTTTTGGCCGGGGGCGCCACTGGCCCCAGATCGTGAAACCGTCCATGCGGTTGTGGCCCCAGTCAACGTTCATATTCGACGCGCCTGCGCCGATTGCGAAGGGAAATTCTCCCTGGTACGCTTCGGGGGCAACTTGAGAATAGGCCGGACCCAGGGAAGTGAAAAAAGTGACCACCAACACCACTGAGAACAGACTGGACAACTTGATTGTGCTCATTATGCGTCTCCTATCGATCCGAAATATCTTTGCCAATGCGGCAGAAGCCGGCAGGGGAAGTTAGGTCTCTTAAGCCCGCTCCCGACCCTCTTCAACAGGGTCGACAGAGAGCCCGTGAATTGAGATCCAAGGCAAGAGTTTGATCCAAGGAAACATTTCGGTGGCCGATCTGCACCGCGTTTGTTTTAAACGCCGCTCTAAGAGGAACGGCCCGCATGCTCTAATTTCAGCTTCGCTTTCAATGTTTCTTTGACTAAGAGCGGTATCGAATAAGAGGGAAGCAGGGCCCTAAAACAACAAATCTCCCGCCTCAGATTCGATCGCGGCCAGGAAATCGCGTAATGATTTGACCCGCTCGCCCGAAAGAAGTTTCGATTGATTTAGATGCAGTTCAGACGGCAGCTCGCGCAAGAGGCGGTTCAACATGGTGAAAACCGAGGAAAAACTTTGGTAACGGGTATCGCGGCCGACCTTTACGAACGCCCGCAATGCGCCGATAACCCCAAGCTGCTCAAGAATATCGGCGTCGCGTAGCAGTACAGCCTCGATTTCTTTTGGCTTGTCATTGGGCTGGTGTGCGCCGATAGCCGCGGCGACGCCGTCGATTTTTTGGGCCGGAAATCCCCAACCGGCAAGCAGTTCGCGGGTGCGGGCGACAGTGTAAGGGACATGATCCCACCTGGCCAGCGCGACGAGATCGTTGGGGCGATGGCCGAGGAAGACTCCCAGGTCGTGCATCCACGCCGCGGCGAACAGAATGTCATCGTCGAAAGCCAGACCCTCAGCCAGGGCGATTTTTGTGGCCAGCGCGTAGAGACGGGGCTGATGGCCGAATTTGTCAGGCGGCTGAGCCTCGCGGCGAATATATTCGACGACCAAGGTGCGCCAGTCGGGAGCGGTCATCGTTGGTATTCCGGCCAGTTGGGCGTGATACGGATCAGGTCGAGACCGCCCAGGTCTTCAAGCACAAACTCGGGTGAAGCCGCGGGTACGCAAACCAGGGAGCGCGCAGGCAATTCGAGCGGGTCGAATTCCTCAGAGACGAGCCGCCCCGAGCCCTCGGCCGCGAATAAGTATTGCAGGCAGCTTCTTTCGGTAGACCAGCGCAGGTTTTCGCTGGTGCGAATGGCGAAGACGGGGATCCGCTCCACGCGAAAATACTCCACATCGATCAGAACGGTGCGATCGACCCATTCCTTTGGCTTGATCTTTCCGGCACGCGTTTCAAACTTGATCGCTTCGAGAGCTTTTTCAATGTGCAGCTCGCGGGCGCGGCCGTAGTCGAACATGCGATAGGTGATGTCGCAGTTCTGCTGAGTCTCAAGCAGAATGGCCCCCGGCCAGATGGCGTGCACGGTTCCGGCATCCACAAAAATCAAATCGCCGGCCTCGACAGGAACAATATTGAGGCTTGATTCGAGCATGCCGTCGAGGATTTCCTTTTCAATCTGTCCGAGCGTGGTGCCGGGCTTGAGGCCCAGGGCGACTGCGGCGCCGGCTCCGGCAGCAAGCGCGTACCAGCACTCGGTTTTGCCTCGCGGCTGGCCGTATTTCTGCGCCATGGCGTCATCGGGGTGCACCTGGACGCTGAGCTTTTCGCGCGCGAATATGACTTTTATGAGGAGCGGCGACGCGGTCGAGGGCGCATCGGGACCGAGCAGCGCCTGGTGATCCTGGGCAAAGAGCGCGCCCAGCGTCTTGCCTGCGTGGGGGCCGGTGGCGACGACTGAGTTGTCGCCGGTGAGCCAAGCCTCGCCGATCGGATCGCCTTCAGACACGCGGTCGAACCAGGGGCGCAGGTCGGCGAAGCCCCACGGCCGGGAGCTGAACCAGGGATCGATGCGGAAAGGCGCGAGCTGGTGAATAGTGGGCGGTGATGAAGCTGCCATGGAATCGACCGTACGGGTTTCTTAAAGAGCCATGAATGCGGCGCGGTTCGCTCAGAGACCGGGAACAAGGACAGCTCTCAATCTGAAATTCCAATCTATCAGAGGCGGCGAAACGGGCCACGGAATTAGGGAGATTTTGCCCACGGCCGATGAGCGGGCAGCAGGTCTTTTACGCCGTGATATGCTCGTCCCAATATGCACCGACATGCTCTGACACTGCTCTGCGGAATCGCAGCTTTTGCGCTGGTGCAAACGGCTGCGGCACAACAGTTCAAACCCAAGACTATCCAGTTCAAGGGCGCACCGGACTTTAGCGATGCAGATTTGCTGGCGGCATCGGGACTGAAGAGTGGTGTGGCGCTGAGTCAGGCTGACATGAACGCTGCCTCGCAGCGCCTAATGGACAGCGGAGTATTCTCGAACCTCAGCTTCAAGTTCGACGGGCAGGACCTGATCTTTGTGCTCACGCCCGCAGCCGGCCTTCTGCCCATTCAACTGGCGAACTTTCCCATTGACTCAGGTAAGGAACTCGACGCCGAGCTCCATTCGCAATTCCCCCTCTATCACGGACTGGTGCCCACTGAAGGCGGGCTGATGGAGTTGGTGCGCGCAGCACTCGAAACAAAGCTCGCATCCGCAGGATTCAAGGCAAGCGTGTTGGCCGTGCCGGTGTTGACCAGGGGAAAAGCCAATGTGGTTTCCTACTCCATTGCGTCGCCGGCAGTAGTGGTCGGAGACATCAGGCAGGCCAGCGATTCGGCAGCCCTCGATCCCGGAGCGCAGGCCATCCTCGGCAAGCTCACCGGTGCGCCTTATGACGCCGATGGCACGCCAAGCCAGATCTCGACTTACCTGGGCAACTACTTCCATGACAATGGCTATCTCGAGGCTGCAGTCAAGGCCGGGCGGCGCGGCGCCGCCACGATGAACGCAGCAAACGATGCCATCCAGATACCATTTGAAGTCTCGGCGGCGCCGGGCAAGCAATATTGCCTGGCCGCTATCAAACTCTCGCCCGATCTGCTGGTGGCGCAAGCCGACTTCGACCATCAGGCGCAGATTCACCCCGGCGACGTGGCCGCCGCACAGCGCCTAAACGATGAATGGGCGTATGTTGCACGCCAGTACAAGAACCACGGCTATATGAAGGTGAATGTGGACGCAGAACCTGACTTCGATCGCGACAAAGGAACCGTGACCTATACCGTCAGCGTGCAACCCGGGCCGCAATACACCATGGGAAACCTGACCATCGAGAACGTGTCAGACGAGCTGCGAGCCATGATGTTGAAGGCGTGGAAGATGCCCGCCGGATCGATTTACAACCAAGGCGCGATTATCGGCTTTTTTGCAACGCACGGCGTCAACCCCGATCTGGAACGCGTCTTCGCGAACGTGAGCGTGAAGTATACAGAGCGCTTGAACGACGCAAACCGCACAGTTGACCTCACTTTGCGGCTGGAGCGAAAGCACTGATCAAGATATCGTAGTTTGCATGATGCATTCAGTGCTGTTTGAAAACATGTTCCATATGCCGCTTTCGCTGGCCGAAAAGCTGCTTCGTCCGGTGATTGTCTACCTGGTGCTGGTCGTGTTGCTCAGGATTTTCGGCAAACGCGAGCTGGCGCAGTTGAATCCGTTCGACCTGGTCGTTCTGCTCTCGCTCTCAAACACCGTGCAGAATGCCATCATCGGCGACGACAACTCGGTAACCGGCGGCGTAATCGGCGCCTTTGGCCTGCTGGCCATCAACTGGCTGGTGGTGAGGCTGCTGTTCAAGTCGCAACGGCTGACGCATGCGCTTGAGGGAAGCTCGACCACCTTGATACTCAACGGGAAGATCGACAAGCGCGCATTGGCGCGGGAGTCGCTCACTCGCGAAGAACTGCTCGCGGTCATTCACAAGCAGGGATTCGAGGACTTTCATCAAGTGAGCCGCTGCGAGCTGGAACCCAACGGCACGTTCTACGTGGAAGGGATTGAGCCGTCGATCGCCGACAAGCGCCACGACGAACTGATGGCGCGGATTGAGGCGCTGCAGGCGCAGGTTGCTTCACTGCGGGCGCAGCCGGCGAGTGAGTGAGCGTGTGTCTCCTATGACACTGGCTTGCCCGTTTCAAAGGGGGCGAGGCTCTCGATTGTTGGGAGGCTGAATTCGCCCTCATTTTCGTATGGATATATTTCCAGCTCGCTCAGCTTGCCCTCATCTTGAAATAGCAAAACGCCAACACTGATTCCTTCGGGTGTTTGTCCGGAAAGGTCGGCTACAATCCGTTCTTTCGCAGCGACTGCCCCTGGAGCGCCGTCCGATACAACAAGCTCGATTGATGGGCAGCCACAGGTACATGAGCGTTTCGCCCGCAGACCCTCTATCTGAGGCAAATATAACTTTGCGTCGTCAGATCCATGCTCCAAAGTCCAACGAAGGAGTTTTTCTTCTTCTTGCGTGAGCGGTCTCAGGGCCAGATCCGCCATAGCGCGCCCCCCATGCTTACCTCAATATAGCCGAAAGAGAAAAAGCAAGGGGCGATGCCGTAAGCATCGCCCTTCCACAGTTGGCGCGCGAAGCGCGCGGCTGCCTTAATGGCAAATTACTCCCACTCGATGGTGCCGGGGGGTTTTGACGTAATGTCGTAGACCACGCGGTTGATGCCGCGCACCTCGTTGACGATGCGGTTGGAGATGCGCTTGAGCAGCTCAGTCGGCAGCTCGGCCCAGTCGGCGGTCATTCCATCTTCAGAGTGAACGGCGCGCACCCCGGCGGTATATGCGTAGGTGCGCTGGTCGCCCATCACGCCTACGCTCATTACCGGCAGCAGTACGGCGAAGCTTTGCCAAACCTTGTTGTAGAGGCCGGCGGCCTTGATCTCGCCTACCACAATCTCGTCGGCTTCCTGCAAAAGCGCAACTCGCTCGGGGGTTACCTCGCCCAGGATGCGCACCGCCAGGCCCGGACCCGGGAACGGCTGACGGCCGAGGATCTCCTCGGGCATGCCGAGGTCGCGGCCGATGCGGCGAACTTCATCCTTGAAAAGGTCGCGCAGCGGCTCAATGAGCTTGAGTTTCATGCGTTCGGGCAGTCCGCCCACGTTGTGATGACTCTTGATGGTCTGGCTTGGTCCTCTCACGCTCAAGCTCTCGATGACATCGGGATAAAGCGTTCCCTGGACCAGCCAATCGACCTTGCCGGTTTCGCGCGCGATGCGGTTGGCCTGGTCTTCGAAGACGGCGATGAACTCGGCGCCGATGCGCTTGCGCTTGATCTCGGGCTCGGTGACCCCGGCGAGTTTCTCAAGGAAACGGGCGCTGGCGTTTACGGCCACAATGTTGAGGCCGAGCTTGCCGCGCAGATTGCGCTGCACGCCCTCGAATTCGTTTTTGCGCAGCACTCCGTTGTTGACGAAGATGCAAGTGAGCTGGTCGCCGACGGCTTTGTGCACCAGCACCGCGGCCACCGACGAGTCGACGCCGCCGGACAGGCCGCAGATCACATGCCCGCTGCCCACTTTCTCGCGAATCGTCGCTACCGTGGTCTCGAT
This sequence comes from Occallatibacter sp., assembly GCA_035504315.1. Classification (GTDB taxonomy): domain Bacteria; phylum Acidobacteriota; class Terriglobia; order Terriglobales; family Acidobacteriaceae; genus Telmatobacter. The sequence goes on along the minus strand of DATJSB010000052.1, from coordinate 19,890 downwards.
AAAGTGCGCCGGCGTCCAGTCTCCGCGGGCGCCACAGATGTCGAGCACGAAGTTTTTGAGGATTTGCGGCCCGAGCGGGGTGTGGTGCACCTCGGGGTGGAATTGAACCGCCCAGATGCGGCGCTGCTCGTTGACGATGCCGGCGAGCGCGTTGGAGGTGGCGGCGGTGCGATGAAAGCCCGAAGGCAACTCGAGAGCCTCGTCGCCGTGGCTCATCCAAACGTGAAGGCTCTCGGGCAGCCCGGCGAACAACTGGGTTGAGCGGTCCGCCATTGAGACTTCGGCATGGCCATATTCGCGCTTGAGCGCCGAGCGCACCTTGCCGCCCAGATGATGAACGATGAATTGCAGCCCGTAGCAGATGCCGAGGATGGGCGCGCCGATTTTGAGGATGCCGGGATTGGCAGCCGGCGCGTCAGCGTCATATACGCTCGACGGGCCGCCGGAGAGAATGATGCCGATGGGGTTCAGGGTGAGGATTTCGGCGATCGGGGCGGTGCAGGGAAGAACGACGGAAAAGACGTTGAGCTCGCGGATGCGACGGGCGATGAGCTGAGTGTACTGCGACCCGAAATCGAGGATGACGACGGTCTGTGTGTCCACGCTTCAGTTTGGCAGGGGGTGGGAGGAGATGTAAAGAACAGGAGATGTGCTTCGCTTGGAGCTATTTGTAGTGGTACCGCGCTTGCAGGAACGCGCTTGCGGGAAATTGATGCGATCCCATGAGACGCGATAGATGGCGTGGAGCCCTTGAGTGATGTCGCGGCTTACGCCGCGGGTACGCGTTCAACGGCGAGCCGCAATCCCATTGCCTTCAGGATCGCTGTCAGGCTGCTCAGCGCGGGATTTCCCTCTTCAGAAAGGGTCCTGTAAAGCTGCGTGGGGTTCAAATTGGCCTTTTCGGCAATCTCTTGAACGCCGCCGAAGGCTCTGGCCATCTGGCGAAGCACAATCAAGAGTTCACCCTGCTCACCGTCTTCGAGAATGCTGTTGAGCATTTCAACGGCGTAAGCCGGGTCGTTGCGAAACTGCTCCGCCATTGCTTCATCGTGTGTACGATCTCTCATTGCCCCGACCTCCCCTGCCAATCTCTCCAGTATGCGCAAGCCCGTTTGATGTCTGCATCCTGGGTTCGCTTATCTCCACCGGCGAGCAACAGAACCACTTGGGCTCCCGCGAGCGCGTAATAGACGCGATATCCAGGTCCTAGATCGATCCTCATCTCCCACACTCCGTCGCGACAAAATCTGTGGTCGCCGAAGTTGTCGGATTCCATCCTGTTGATACGGCGATCGATGGCAATTCGTCCCTTCGTATCACGCAAGCTCCGGAGCCAATCCAGCACAACATCTTTGCCGTCCGGAGCGAGATAATGCCGAATCTCGTGCACGTATAATTATCGTTTATAAACGAATATTTTGCAACAACCCGATCCCAATCATTGTCGCGTGCAGAGCTCCCATTCCTTTGCTCTTGAGGCCGGGATTTTACCGTCATGCTTGAGTTTGATGTGTTTTCTACCCCACGCGCAGATCGATTCGAGCACCGGCGCAAGTGTCTGCCCGTACTCTGAGATGGAGTACCAGACACACGGCGGGAGACTCTGCGTCTGGCGGCGCACCAGGATTCCGTCGCGCACCATTTCCTGAAGATGGCGGATCAACATTCGCTCGGTGATGCCCGGAATGCGGCGCCGGATTTCGCTGGTCCGCATCGGTCCGTCTGACAATCGCCAGAGGATTGTTCCCTTCCATCGTCCGTCGATGACGGAAAGCATGGCGTCGATCGGACATTCGGAGAGTTCTTTTTTCGATACCGGCATGGCCGATTCGCAGCTCCTCGACTGGTGCGACTGGCACTGACGACTTTGTCAGTACAAGCATTTGAGTCAGCATATGAGTTTGCTGCGTCCGATGTACAGGAGGAAGCAATGAGCTACTTTCTAAGCGGTATAACCGTCATTTCAATCGGTCTCATGATCGGGGTGGAGCTTTCGGTGTGGGCATTCATCAACCCGATTTTGTGGAAACTTGAGGTACACGCCCGGTCACAGGCGGTTCGCCTCTTTGCCCAAAAGCTTGGCGCGGTCATGCCGTTCTGGTACGCAGGCAACTTTGTGCTTCTCATTGTTGAGGCGGCGGCTGTTCGCAGGCAACCGGCGACATGGCTACTGGCAGCCGCAGCCGGAATCTGGGCCGCAGTCATCGTTCTGACATTGATTTTTCTGGTGCCGATTAACAATCGACTGGCCCGCCCCGAGCCGGGTTTTTCTCACGAAAATGCGCATCGCGAGCATGTGCGCTGGGACGCTCGTCATCGCGCCCGCGTTGTCGCTTTGGGCGCAGCCCTGGTGCTGCTTCTCATGGGCTTGCATGTTTGACAGACGCCGGGCCAGGGCCTGCACATCGGGCCCCTGCATAATTCACTGTCCTGAAATTACTTTCCCTGTGATACGCTGGACTGCTATAAAAAGCCGGTGATTTGCTTGCCCTTGCGCCAGAGCAAATCGCCTGCCTGCGACCATCAGGTTTGGCCGACCCGCATCCGCGGCCGTTCGATTCCACGGATATATCCTGCGAATTCACTTTCGCCTTGCCGCGTCACCCGGAAGAACGGGAATTCACTTCAGAGGGGCCTTCAATGAAAACCAATCACTTATTCCTTGCGGCGATGATCCTGGCGGCGGGAACCGCCCTGGCGCAGTCGCCCGCCGTCTCTCAGGGCATCGCCGCGCAGGACACAACTTCGCAGCCCCAGGAGCCGCCGGCGATCAAGAGCTTCGACACGTCGGCGATGGATCTGACTGCCGATCCGTGCACCGATTTTTATCAGTACGCATGCGGCAACTGGAGGAAGAACAACCCCATTCCCAGCGACCAGGTGCGCTGGGCGCGTTCATTTTCAGTGCTGCGAGAGCGCAACCGTTACCTGCTGTGGAAGGATCTTGACGCGGCTGCCAAAAACCCTGCCGATGCGCTCGAGAAGCAATATGGCGATTTTTACGCCGCGTGCATGGATACGGCCACTGTCGAAAAACTTGGGTTTGCGCCGGTCAAGGCCATCTGGGCGCAGATTGACGGCCTGACGGACGCCAGCGGGTTGGCGGCGCTGCTGGCAGAACTGAGCAATGAGGGAACGCCGGACGGCTTTTTCCGTTTTGGCGTGGAGCAGGACGAGAAGGACTCGTCGCAGCAGATCGCGCAGATTGGCCAGGGCGGCATTTCGCTGCCCGATCGCGATTACTACATCGTGGACTCCAAACGCTTCCAGACTATCCGCACCGAATACGTGGAGCACATAAAGAAAATGTTTGTGCTGGCCGGCGATACGCCCGATGAGGCCGCGAAGGAAGCTGCCGCGGCGATGGAGATCGAAACCGCGATGGCCAATGCCGAGACCAGCCGAACCGATCTGCGCAATCCTGAAAAGCGCTATCACATCTACGAGGTCGCCGATTTCGACAAGCTCGCGCCGCTGTTTGATTGGAACGGATACTTCAAGCAGGTTGGAATCGGCCATTTTGACACGCTGAATGTTGCCACTCCCTTATACTTCAGCGAATTGAACAAGCTTATCGCCAGCGAGCCGCTCAGCAGCTGGAAGAGCTATCTGCGCTGGCAGTCGATGCACGGGCTGGCGCAGGACCTGCCGCAGGCATTTTACGATGAGAATTTTGCCTTTTTCGGGCGCACGCTCGCCGGCCAGCAGGAGCCCGAGGCACGATGGAAGCAATGCACCTCAATGACCGACCGTGCGCTGGGCGAAGCCGTAGGCCAGGAGTGGGTGAAAGAGAATTTTCCCCCTGCGGCCAAAAGCAGCATGGACCAGCTGGTTGCAGAGCTTGAAAAGGCGCTCGGCGAAGACATCGGCCAGCTGCCCTGGATGAGCGAGGAGACCAAGAAGGCGGCGGAGCAGAAGCTGGCAATGTACCGCAACAAGATCGGCTACCCCGAGCACTGGCGCGATTACTCGAGCATCAAAGTGAGCCGGAACGATTTGATCGGCAACGTGCAGCACTCTGCCACTTACGAGCGCAATTACCGCTTCGCCAAACTGGGCAAGCCGGTGGACGAAAAGGAGTGGGGCATGACTCCGCCTACGGTGAATGCCTACTACAATCCGAGCTTCAACGACATCAACTTTCCGGCCGGCATTTTACAGCCGCCGTTCTTCGATCCCAACATCGATCCTGCGGTGAACTTTGGGGGCATCGGCGTGGTCATCGGCCACGAGATGACCCACGGATTTGACGATGAGGGATCAAAATACGATGGCAACGGCAACTTGCACGAGTGGCAGACGGCCGACGACAGGAAAGCGTTCACCGAGCGGACCGAGTGCGTGGCCGATGAGTACAGCGGGTTCGAGGCTGCTCCGGCAAAGGGCGACACTCCCGCACAACATTTGAATGGCCACCTCACGCTGGGCGAGAACACGGCCGACAACGGCGGCTTGCGCATCGCCTTCATGGCACTCGAGGACGCTTTGAAGCAGAAGGGCCAGATCGTCGACGAGAAGATTGATGGCTTCACCGAGGCGCAGCGCTATTTCATCGGCTTTGCGCAGGTGTGGTGCGAGAACTCGACCGACGCGTCGGCGCGGCAATCGGCGCTTACCGATCCACACTCACCCGGAAGATGGAGGGTCAACGGCAGCGTGCAGAACTTCGATGAGTTCGGCATAGCCTTCGCCTGCAAGAAGGGAACCCCGATGTACCCGGTCAGCTCGTGCCGGGTGTGGTGAGCCGGGGAACGCGGCTTGAAGAAATCCGGTGGGAGAGCAGGAGGCTTGGCGCGGGCCGAGCCCATGCCCAACCCGTGATTCTTTGAACTCCGGGTTGACCTTTGCCGGACTGTTCGCGTCAAAACTGCGATCGATTCCCACAGCGACTTTTGAGGAAGGTGATAAAAACTGCCGGCCGGGCATTCGGGCCCGCGCGACAACTCAGAACAGCTAAATACAGGACTTGGTGTGCGAAACTAGGCACAACCCGCCTCTGGCTTTTACAATGCATCAGGGACCCGTCCCAACCCAGCGCTGCTCGGGAACGATGAAACTTGGCGGCAATCGCCGGACCAGGATGAAGGATTCGCATGAAGTTTAGGAAATTCGGCAAGGCGCTACTGATGAGCGCCCTTTCAGTGGGCATCATTTTCGGTGTCTCGTCTTGCATTGAAAGCTATACGGTCGGTTATTTGTATGTGACGGGTACGGAGACGGCCCAGTCGGGTAATAACGGCGTCATCAGCGGCTTCAAGATCGATCACAACACCGGTCAGCTCTACACAATCAATGGCCTGCCTGTCTCTTCCGGCGGATCGAATCCGGTACGCGCGGTCCTGACCCTGGGAAGCCGGTTCATCTACGTCCTGAATCGGGGCGTGAACGCGGAGGGCACCGGCGACTGCACCACTGCCGATCCGTGCCAGAACGCGAATATCACCGAATTTGCGGTGGGCGGCAACGGCATTCTCACTCCCGAGCAGACCTTTTTCTCGCAGGGTCTCAATCCCTTCCGTCTCCTGGTCGATCCTACGGGCACCTGGCTGTTCGTCCTCGATCACGATTCGATTGGGGCGGATGGTGTGAATCCGGCCTCGACGTCAAATCCGAATGCGAGTTGCGGCGACGCGCTGGGTGGTGGACTGACGGTTTGTGGCGACATCACGGTCTTCCAGATCAACCAAACCACCGGCTGGCTGAGCACGGTCCTCAATGAGCAGGTGACGCAAGCCAACTGCCCGGGAGGGGTGGCAAGCTGCCCGTTGGCGTACTTCCCGATTCCGTCCAATCCCATCGATTTTGTTCTGGCCTCGGGATTCATGCTTACCATGAGCGGAATTCCGGCGACCGGCGACTCAATTCTTCCGTACTCTTACTCGAGCTCGAACGGCCAGCTGCTGCTAAGCCAGAACAGCTCTCAGCCCCTCAGCGACCCCTACAGCTCCAGCACGTCGGGTCCGTCGGCTGGCCTGGTAACTCAAGCCACGGCCCTGGTGGGCGCGGGCAGTGTCTACTACGTGCTCGACAACGAGCCCATCAGCATCGTGTTCAACTGCCCTTCCGGGCAGACCTGCTCCCCGACGACTTCGCCGAGCCAGATTGTGCCCTACACGCTCGGTACAAACGGCGCCTTGCAGGCCGATACCAGTGGCATCCTCCCCGACGCCCCCTGCCTCGCCAATCCCACCTGGCTGATGGTTAATTCGAAAAACGAATACATCTACGTGGCCAACGCGGGCAACAACGTGACCGGCAACAACTGCCCCAACAGCGGCATTGCGGCCTACTACATTACCACAACGCCTGCTTATCAGCTTAGCTTTGTCTCCGACGAGCCATTCCTTTCAGGGTCGGGTCCGCAGTGCATCGTCGAGGACCCGTCCAACCAGTACGTTTACACGGCAAATTACTACGATTCGACGGTGACGGGCCGGGTACTCGACCCGAATTCTGGCGAGCTCGACGACATGCGTGTGAACAGTACCTACACGCTCCGAGGTCCAGCGACCTGGTGCCTTGTGGATGGGCGCACCGGATAATGCCGCGCCCTTTGCCGTCAACGTTGCGGCAGACTGCGGCCGGAGGGTTCGATTCCGGCCAGAGGTTTCACCCGGAACCTGAGATTCTCGGCGAGCTGCAAAGGGGCGAAGCTTACTGGGAATCAGAATGCCGGCTGCACTCGATTTCGAGATTTGTTTTCAAACCGGTATGGACGGGTCGGCGGTTGTGGCCCTTTGACGAAAGATGCGCATGAAGTTCAACAAAACGAGCCATCTGCAGCGGATCCAAAGTTGCTGCCCCGGGGAAACAATGGGCGTAGTGGCATTTTCAACGAGAGAATGCAACCCTTCACAGAACCGTAAAAGGTTCATGAACTCTGGAACTGCTCTGGTCCTGGCTGGCGCAGCCAGCCTGTTGATGGCATCTCTGCTCACTGCCTGTGCAGCGATCACCGAAACGCTTACCGTCGATTTTGTCTACGTCGCCAGTTCCAAAGCCGCCGGTGCCAACAACTACGGCCAGATCGACGTATTCGAGATCAACTCCGAGTCGGGTAAGATGCGGCAAATTCCAGCCTCGCCGTTCCCGTCTGGCGGGCGCCTGCCGATAGCCGAGACAGTATCATCCGATAACCAGAATCTGTTTGTGGCGAATCAGGACGACAACAACATCGTCCAGTTCGTAATCGGCACCGACGGCAAGCTCTACCCCTTCAACACGGTGAACACGCCGGGCATCTTCCCGCTGGCGGTGACTGCTAACAAGTCGAATCTGTTTGTAGTCGATCTTTACCAGCCCCTGCCCATCTGCTCAGACGCCGATCCCTGCTCCGGCTCAATCGCCGTCTATCCCATCAATCCGGCCACCAGCTCGAATCCGGTCACTTTGGGGACTCCGGTCACAAACAGCGCAGTTGGCGGCGCCTATTGGCCGCTCACGGCACCCAATGGCACCGACATCATCGTGCCCACCGCGGTCAATATAGTTGCCTCGGGCTCGTACGTGTTCGTCACCGCCTACGATTGCGGGCCGACTTGCCTTCCTCCCGTCCCGCCGGCTGTGGGATACGTCTACGGCTTCTCGGTCGGCTCCGGCGGCGCACTCTCGCCCATCCCCGGCTCACCTTTCGCAGCCGGAGGCCATCCCACCGGTGTTGCCAGCGATTCCACCAGCACCTACCTCTACGTTACCGATTCCGCCAACGCCGATGTGCTTGGGTTCATGATCGGCTCAAACGGTGCGCTCACTGCGCTGAGCGGCAGTCCGTTCCCGGCCGGCAACCAGCCATCGGCAATCGTTGTCGATCCTGTTTACCCATACGTCTATGTCACCAATGCGCTCGACGCCACGGTGTCGGCATATTCGATGAGCGGCGGCGTTCTTACAAATCTGGGCACCTACACGGTCGGCACCGATCCGGTGGCCATCGGAATCGATCCCTCAACCGAGCACTTTTTGTTCACCGCGAATTTTCTCGGCAACACCGTGAACGGGTTTGAGCTCAGCACGACGGCGGGCACGCTTCTCAACTCGCAGTTCTCGCCCTTTAGCGCCAGCACCAATCCGACCGCTGTGGCCGCCATCCCGCACAACGGCACGGGAGGTGGAATTGCGAAGTGACAAAGGCGCGTTTTTTCAAGCGCTGGTCCGCACCCGGAGCCGGTAGAAACATCCCGCAGGCGGCTTTTACAATAGCCTGTGGGCAACCTGAAACCGAGTTTGCAATGGGCTCTTCAAATAATCACGAGCCCGCGACGAAGGAAGCGCATGAAGTTGAGTAAACTGAGCCAGCTTTTCCTGGTCTCTGCAATCGGCCTCATTTTGGCCGCCGGGCTGACTGGCTGCTACATTGCCACCATCGATTACGTCTTTGTGGCGACCTCAGGGGGCTCTTCAAGCGGCACCACTGGCCAGATTTATACCTACGCGGCCGATGCCGAATCGGGGGCCCTGCGACCGGTCCATGCGGCCATCTCGTCTGGCGGCAACTCACCCATCGCCATGGCTGTGGACTCAACCTATGCCGACCTCTACGTCGCCAATGAGGCAAGCAACACCGTGATTCACTTCGCCATCGCCTCCGACGGCACCTTGTCGCAAAAGGATTCGATCACCACTGCGGAGCCTCCGGCTGCCATCATAATCAATCAGGCCGACTCCTACCTCTACGTGGTCACGGGAACGACTTCGGCCACGCTCACCGAGTATTCACTGAGCAACGGCGTAATCGGATCGCCCGTTGCTTCTGAGACGTTATCTCTTCCCGGCTATTCATCCGACACTCTTGTACCGACCGCCGTCGCAGTGCTGCCCAACAACAACGCTGTTTATGCCGCCGCCTACGATTCATCGGCTTACAGTCCGGGATGCCCTTCATGCGTTACCAGCAATGCCAACCCGGGCTGGGTCTTTGGTTTTTCGGTCGGCTCGGGCGGGGCTCTCTCGACGCTCAGCCAAAGCCCCTATGAGGCCGGTGTCAAGCCCAGCGGACTGGCTCCTGATCCCACCAACCGGTTTGTCTATGCCACCGACTATGCTTCGAACCAGCTGATCGGCTATACCATCCAAGGCAATTACCAGCTCGACTTCATGGTGAACGGCCCATTCAAGACCGGAAATGAGCCCGTCGCCGTGATCGTCGATCCGCGTGGTCTTTTCATCTACGTCGCCAACGCGCTCGACTCAACCGTCTCTGCCTACAGCATCGCATTGTCTACCGGCACGCCATCGGCGGCCTATTCCACCACCGGCACAACAAGCAACCAGACCGACTCGGAACCCGTGGCAATTGTCATCGATCCCTCGCTTGGCCGCTACGTCTATACCGCCAACCATCTGGCTGATACGGTTTCAGGTTTCCGGCTGAATCCCAACACAGGTGTCCTCCAGTCGACCATAGCCACACCTTATCCCTCAGGAAGAGGACCGAGCGCAATTGCCGCAGTTCCGCACGGCAACTACGCCGTCCAGACAACAGCCCCATAAATCACCACAATTCAAAAGGGCCCGGCTCAAGCAGCCGGGCTTTTTTGCTGTGCCGAACATTTCCTGTCCCGAACATTTCCTGTCGGGCAGAGATGCCCGCTTTTTTGCGTGCCTGGCCTTTCTTCCCTTCCCCGCCCGCATATACTTGTCTGCGCGGTTTCAATCGCGGTACAGTGCCGCCGCTATCCCGAATTCATTGGGGACCGAGCTGCGCCGGGCGGTTCTTGTTCATCGTCGAAAAGAGGGGATCATGTTGCGTCGCATTTCTACTGTGCTCTACCTTGCACTGGCTACCTCGGTTTTCTCATTTGCCCAATCATCGACGCCCGCCGGCTCAACGCTTCAGCCGGCTCCGGCTCACCCTGCGTTCAAGGTTGCCGTATACATACCCGTCTCGGTTGTCGAACAGATGAAGGATCCCGCCTACCTCGAGAATGCCTGGAACGCGATTGACAGCCAGGTCCGTGTCGACAAGGTTTACATCGAAAGCTATCGCAGCGGCGTGCTTGCCGACGGCGCGCTGCTCGAAACCGTGAAGGCGTTCTTCAAGGCCCACGGAGTTGAGACAGCGGGCGGCATCGCCTTTGCCGCGGGCGGCGATTTCGCCGGTACCGAGGCTGCCGCCGGCCAGTTCGTCAGCTTCACCTATACCGACCCCGAACAGCGCGCTTACGTCAAACACGTTTCCGAAGAGACTGCGCGCCATTTCGACCAGATCATGCTCGACGACTTCTTCTTCGTGAACACCAAGCGCGACTCCGACATCGCAGCCAAGGGCTCGCAGACCTGGACTGCATTCCGGCTCAAGCTGATGGATGAGGCCGCCCGCGATCTGGTCTACGGCGCGGCCAGGGGGGTCAATCCCAAGGTCAAAATCATCATCAAGTTCCCCAACTGGTACGAGCACTTCCAGGCCGACGGCTACGATCTGGCACAGGAGCCGAAGATCTTTGACGGAATCTACACCGGAACCGAGACCCGCGACGGGGAAATCACCGATCAGCACCTGCAGCCGTACGAGAGCTACGAAATCGAGCGCTACTTCGACAATGTTGCGCCCGGCCGCAACGGCGGCGGATGGGTGGATACCTACGACGTTCGCTATATTGACCGCTACGCCGAACAGCTATGGGACACTATGCTGGCCAAAGCGCCGCAGATCATGCTCTTCGAGTGGAGTGGCATGCTGCGGCCCGCGCCTCTGGGCACCCGCCCCTGGAGCAGCCTTGACACCACGTTCACCGCAGCCGGCCTCGAAAAGTGGCACACCGATTCGGGTTCGACCCAGCCGGTCACTTGGGGAACCACGGCCGGCTACGCGCTCGACGAAGTGAATCAAGTGGCCGGCAAGCTGGGCAAGCCCATCGGGATCGCGAGCTACAAGCCTTACCAGTCCACCGGCGAAGATTTTCTCCACAATTACCTGGGCATGATCGGAATTCCCATCGATCTCGAGCCGTCGTTTCCCACCACTGCCAAGACCGTGCTGCTCACCGAGTCGGCCAAGTACGATCCCGCGATCGTGGCCAAAATCAAGGCGCATCTTCAGCAGGGCGGCAACGTGGTCATCACCTCGGGATTGCTTGCGGCGCTTCAGGGCCACGGTATCGAGCAGATCGCCGAGATCAAGGCGACTGGCAACGTGCTGAATGTCGATCGCTACTGGGGAGCCTTTGGCGCGGGCGCGGGAGCCAACCTGGGAACGACCCAGGCGATCGAGTTTCCCGAGATCGGCTTCATGACCAACGACGCCTGGCCGGTGGTGCGGGGAACGGCGAACGGCCGCGGCGCTCCGCTGGTGCTTATGGATCACTACTCGAAGGGAACGTTTTACGTGCTCACTATTCCCGAGAACTTCAACGACCTTTACCAGTTGCCGCAGGGGGTGCTGGCGCAGATTCGCCGCTACGTGATGGGCGATTTTCCGGTCTCGATCGATGCGCCCGGCAAGGTGAGTCTCTTCGCTTACGACAACAATACGTTCGTGGTGGAGTCGTATCGCGACGAGCCGGTGAAGGTGACGGTGAACGCAGTGGGCACGTTTGGGCACATACGCGACCTGGCCAGCGGAACGATGGTCGACGGAACTCCGGCAGCCACTCACCGCGGTCAGCCATCTGCGCCGCGCACAGAGTTCCAGATCGAAGTTCCGCCGCACAGCTTTGTGGCGTTCGGGGAAGAGCGATAGAGGACAGAGATCAGAGGACAGAGATCAGTTGGACGGAGGAGCTACTACCCGCCTCATACAATGATTTTCATGTCGAGCCGCGCCACTTTCTTGATCCTCTTTTCTTTGGGATTGACGCTTGCCGTTCCCGCTCCCGGCGAGCATTTGCTCTCGCCGTGGGACTGGACGAAAATCGTTGCAACCGGCGCGCCTTACGACTGTGCCGCGCCGCCCGCCTTCAGCCGGACCCTCAGCCTCGAGGGCTCTTACATCGACAAGAAGTACTCCATCATCGACCCCAAGAAACAGGCTGTCTTCGACAAAGAGTCTGAAGGGCCGACCCATCTTGGCCAGTATGCGGGGCTTGCCGCCGACGCGTGGTTGGGCAAAGGAAGCCGGGCAGCGGCCGCATGCGTCTATTCGCTTCTCACTGCCGCTGCCAAGGCAGATGCATGGGATGACAAGATGCCGACCAACAACGGCGTCTACATGCAGAACTGGCTGCTGAGCGGAACGGCGCTCGCCTATCTGAAGGTGCGAAACAGCGGCGTGGGAACCGCGGAACAGGATGCGCAGATTCAGAAGTGGTTTGGGCTGCTGGCCGTGCGGGTGCGCGAGTATTTCGACAACGGGAGGAAACGGCCGGGAAGCGACGCCTGGAACAATCACATGTATTGGGCAGGACTCGCGGTTGCAGCCGAGGGAATTGCAGCCGGCGACCCAGAGGCATTTCTATGGGGTCTGGCGACGTATGAGATGGGAGTGCACGCTATCCAGCCGGACGGATCACTCGACGCCGAGATGGGCCGGGGCCGCATGGCGCTGCATTACCAGCTTTACGCGCTCGGCCCCCTGATCATTCTCGCGGAACTCGCCGAGGCCAACGGGATCGATTTGTATGCGGAGAGAGAAGGCGCCATTCACAGCCTGGTCAAGTTCGATGTGGCTGCGATGAAGGATCCTTCGCTGATCGCAAAGAGGACAGGCGAGCAACAGAACATCTCTCCACCGTACTCGGGGCTCGAAATCGGCTGGGCTGTGCCGTACGTCCAGCGCTTTCCCAACGCTGATCTCACCGGGATCATTGCGCGGGCGCCCTGGGTACGTTTCTGGCAATGGGGCGGCGCGCCGCCCGATGCCGTGCTGCACCCTTCGTCGGTGGGCGTGGATGACGAACCGGTCTACAACGCTGACCTGAAGCAAAAAATTGAAGCTGTTTTGGCGGGAGAGTTCCCGGCTGGCCTCGCGCAGTCGTACTTTCTGGGCGACTGGTGTGCGGAGGGACGCACAGATTTGCATGGAACGATTGCCGATGGCGGCGATTTTTTGACGCTGAACAACGGACAAGGCTCTTCTTCAATCGGAGAACCGCACGGGCCTTTCCTTTTGTTTGCGCCGTTATGGGATTCGGTAAGCGGATCGGTTACGCCCGACCATAGTCAGATTGACTGGTCAAATGGAACGTACTGGTCACGCTGTCCATCTACGCCTGTGCGCCGGCCGGTCAACCTGGATGGAAAATGGGTTGCGCAGGATGGAAGCTGTTCGATTCAGCAGCAGGGCGACCGGCTTCAAGTGGGCGATACAAAAGATTGCCAGGCGTCGGGCTGCGTGGATGAGAAGGGGCATCTGACGCTGGATTTCTCCGGAATCAAGTTGGAGGGATTCGTCACCGCAGACGGAAACCATATCAACTGGGAGGATGGAAGTTACTGGACGCGGGCCGAGGTGTACGGGCTTGAGAAACCGCCGGGAAAATAGGAAATAGATGCGCACTCGACCGATTGGATGCAACAGTGCAATCCGTCTTCACATTCGCATCGGGTCGGGAATTGGTGCAGGGAGGGTGGATGTTATCAATTGCCGTTTTCCTCGGGAAAACGACAACTTGCGCAGCCATGGCTCCCAGCATTGATTCCTGATCCGGTCTACTCCGCCCGTAATGCTTCCACGGGATTTACTGCTGCGGTACGCCGCGACGGAATGTAGCTGGCCAGTGCTGCCGCGGCGCAAAGGCCGATGCACGCCAGCAAATATGTGATCGGATCCACAGGGCTGACGTGAAAGAGCAGCGACTTGAGGAATCGCGTGGCCGCCAATGCGAGCAGCAACCCGCACGCGATGCCGCCTCCGGCAAGCGCCAGGCCCTGGCGCACAAACATTGAGGTGATAGTGTTGCGCTGCGCCCCCAGCGCGATACGGATTCCGATTTCGCGCGTTCGTTGTGAGGCCGAATACGCAATCACGCCGTAAAGCCCCACGATTCCCAGCAGCAGGGCAATGGCGCCCGCAATGCCAAGCATCACGAGGGTGAACGAGGTTCGCGAAATCGACTTCTGGTTGTAGTAGTCCTGGGTGTGGATGTCAGTGAGAGGAAGGTTGGCATCCACTGACCAGACCGCCTGGCGCACATCCTTCATCAAACTTTCTGAGCCCGCTCGCGGAGTGCGGATAGCAAAAACAACGAAGCGCCTGACGGAGAACATGCCGCCTTCAAAGTTTGAAAGCAACGTGGGCCAATAGGCGACCGTTGGCGCGTCCTTATTCATGCCATCGTCGTGCACATCGCCGAGGACTCCGACAATTTCGCGCCAATCGTCTTTCGAGCTTACGCGAATATGTTTACCGAGCGCATTCATTGGAGTGCCCCAGTACTCGCGCGCAAAGTTCTCGCTCACCATCCCCACGGGGCGCTTCTGAAAGAGTTCGTCCCATGTAAAGTCCCGCCCCGCGACGACGGGAATGCCAAGCGTTTTCAGGAAACCGGGAGCGCCGAAGACGAATTCGCGCAATGGCGGCATTGCGCCGCCTGCATAGCTTCGGTCCTGGGCAAACACCGGGTCATGCCACCCGTTCCCATCCATCGGAACAGAGCCGCCGAAACCTACAGACTGAACGTCCGGAATCGCGGCGATCTTCTGCATGATGGCTTGCTGGGTGCGAAGAACGTCGTCGTCTTTGGGCACGTCCGCTTCGGGGATGCCGAGCCGCACAGTCTGGATCTTAGCGGCCGTATCGTATCCGGCATCGACGTGGGTCAGCGCCCGAAAGGTCCTGATCATGAGCCCGGAACAGATCAGCAACACAAACGCGAGGCTTACCTGGATCACCACCAGTGTGTTGCGGGTACGATGGCGCTCGCGACCCTGACTGGTGGTCCGGCTCTCGCGCAGACCGGTTCCGGTTCGGGTAGTGGCGAATCGCAGCGCCGGAACAGAACCGAAGAGCAGGCTGCAAAACAGCGCCACACCCAGGGTAAAAAACAGCACATTGAGGTCGATTCCGATGTCGTGCAAGCGCGGCAAGCCGGAAGGCCCCAGCGAAACCAGAAGGCGCAGCGCGCCCCACGCAAGTACGAGGCCAAGTGCGCTTCCCAACACTCCCAACACTGCGCTCTCGAGCAGGAACTGTTTGGCAATCCGCCACGGGCTTGCGCCGAGGGCCGCGCATATCGCCAGTTCCTGGTGCCGGCCTTCGGCCCGCACCAGCAGCAGATTCGCAACGTTGGCGCAGGCAATCAGCAGCACCACTCCGATGCTGCCCATCAGGACCCAGAGCAGCTTGCCTACATCGCCAATTACGTCCTGGCTGAGTGGTCGGACCCTGGGCCCCAGCCGAGCCTTCTTGAACAAATCAATGCTGAAGCCTGGCGGTACAGGAAAACTATTGAGCACGATAGGCCACATCCGCGCCACATCTTCGTTGGCCTCCTGCATCGTGACCCCAGGCCGCAAACGGGCGAGGCCTTCATAGCTGAACTCGCCGAGTGTAGTCTTGCTTCGATCCAGGCGAAGAGGCAGAAAGAGCGCGGGCGGTTCCCAATCAAGGAAGCGGAATTGCTTCGGCATGACGCCAATGACCTGGCGCGCTTTGCCATCCACCCGGATGGTTCGTCCCACGATGGACCGGTCCGATCCGAAGCGGCTCTGCCAATAGTCGTAGCTCAACATTACCGTGTCGGGACCGCTTGGGCTGTCGTCCACGCGATTGAACCAGCGCCCCAGGACGGGTTTGAGGCCGAGAATCGGAAGCACGCCATCGGTCACATCGAGCGCCTGTACTTGCTCGGGGTTTCCCTGCCCGGTGACACTCACGGAGTCTCCCGTGTAGATGCCTATGTCTTCAAACACGCGGTTTTGCTCGCGATAGATGAAGTAGTTCGACGGAGCCATGTTTATTTCATCGAAATTGAGTCCGGGTGCGGTGTGCCAGACTCCCACCAGTGAATCGGGATGCGGGTAGGGCAAAGGTTTCAGCAGGACGCCATCCACAACGCTGAATACCGCGATGTTGGCGCCTACGCCCGCAGCTAATGTAATCATCGTGATTACGGTGAATACAGGTGCGCGCCAAAGCCTGCGCAGAATTTGTCTCAATTCGCCAGACAGTGAATTCACGGCGTCCTCCCGGGGTGAGATGGCAATGCAATTTGGCGACGTTCACCTTGAGACGCTACGCAGCGCCTCAGGGAAAGGTTCCCATTGAGACTGAGCGTTTCGGCGCGAGTTGGTCCCGCTGCGTTGAGCGCGACCGGACTCGAAACCAGATCACCGGTTCCGCCGCTTTGCGTGGAATTACCGCCCGCCGGCGCATCATGACTCTATACGGACCAATCCACGCACAGCCACCCGTTGAACTGCCCAACTGTTGCCAGGCATGTACTGGATTCAATCTGTCAGGTAAGTCCCCGGTCAACACCGTTGGCCCCCTACCCCGTGGGTGTCGATCAAGTGGCACTAAACAAACGGTTTGATTCAAGAAAATGTCCCAAAACTCTTTGTGCACCACATTTGCGGCATTTTCTGCCGCTTACAGCTGACATTTGATCACTGGATTAGCGCCACACGCCGATCCATTTACGCAGCTGCCGTTGGGCCGGCTTCTCGACAAAATGCAGCGCCGCAAGGGCCAGGGCAATCAGCAGAACATAACTGATCCACGGGTCAAACTGCGCCAGGTGCAGCCGCTCGAGGATGTGCGCATTGTGGATCATGTTCCACAGGTTGAAGTGGAGCAGGTAGAGGCAGTAGCTCGACTCGCCGATAAAGACCAGCGGACGCCAGCCGAAGCCATAGGCGAGCCAGTTGTTCCCGGCCAAGCCGAGAATGATGCAGCCGAACAAAGGCATCAGCAGGCCGTCGTGAAGAATGGCGTAAGGTAGATGACCGGCAAAGCTAAGCAGCGTGAATGTCGCCAGAAATCCGAAGACGCCGAGAATGAGGCGCAGGCGGCTAGAGCGCCCGAGCAACTCATCGAGCGATGCGATCATTACGCCGAAGATAAAGCTGCACAGGTGCGGCAGCGGCGTGTACTTGAGCGCCTGCAGCCAAGGGCCCCAGCTCCAGCGGTCAGGGTGCGGAATTCCGTCGGGATTGAAGATGATGTAGAGCGTACCGGGCACCAGGCCGAGCATCCAAACGCCGAACATCTTTGCCAGGTGTCGTTTCACATTGTCGGGCCGCTTCCACTTCGCCATCCACGGAAACAGGAGGTAGTAGAACGACTCGGCCGACATGGTCCAGGCCGGCGTGTTTAGAAACGTGGCTATGGAGGGAATCCATCCCTGCAGCAGCAGCGGCGAAAGAACCATGCCGCTCCAGAACATGGCGTGGGTGTGGGCGCCGTATTCAACGGGCACCATCTGCCAGGCCAGCACCAGGCTCAACAGGTAGATGGGGTAAAGACGCGTGAAGCGCGCTTCATAAAATCGGAGCGTGTCGAGATCTCCAGATCTGGCCTTGGCCGAATAGTTATAAGCCATCACGTAGCCGGAGAGAAGAATGAAGAAGCTGACCGAGGCGTAGCCCGCATTCACAACCGGGGCCAGAAAGCCGAACCATTGGGGATTGGAAAAGTGGAAGAAAACGATGTTGATAGCTGCAAAGCAGCGCAAGCCTGTGAGGGCATTCAACCGTGCTGGCTTGCGCATCTCCACGAACTATTAGACGACTCCGAAGGGCAGGGACTAGGGACTAGGGACTAGGGACTTGCTGCGCAGAGTCTTCATCATTGCACCAAGCATTTTGCCTGTCTCGCTACACAATTCTTCTGCTACGTGCATCGCTTGTTCTGGTCCAAATTCGAGCGCCTTCGCAATCACGATTTGTGTCTCGACCTCAGAGATCGAGCCCCGCGCGTTGCCGAGGAACAGCAAGTACTCTCCGGGGGTCGAGCGACCATATCCCTCTGCAATGTTGCTTGCTACCGAGACGGCAGCACGGCGCAATTGGTTGGTGAGCCCGAATTTTTCGGAATCAGGAAACTTCGCAGTCAGCTTGTAAATCTGCAGTGCCAGCTCAACCGAACGCTTCCAGACGGTCAGATCGCGGAACGACTCACCCATTGCTCTCTCCGATCAACTGGGTCACTGTTCCCTAGTCCCTAGTCCCTGCCTTTACGCCGTAACCAGTGAGCCCACCTTTTCTCCCAGCACCACCCGGCGGATGTTACCCGGCTGGTTCATGTTGAAGATGATCATGGGCAGGTTGTTGTCTTTGCACAGGCTCACCGCGGTCAGGTCCATCACTTTCAGGCCAAGGCGCAGAATTTCCATGTAAGTGATTTCGTCATATTTCACCGCATCCTTCACCAGCACAGGATCGGCGTTGTAAACACCCTCGACCTTGGTGGCCTTCAGCAGCACGTCGGCCTTGATTTCCATGGCGCGCAGACTGGCGGCCGTATCGGTGGAGAAGAACGGGTTGCCGATTCCGGCGGCGAAGACGACCACACGGCCCTTTTCGAGGTGCCTTACGGCGCGGCGCCGGATGTATGGCTCGGCAATCTGGTTCATGAACACGGCGGTCATGACCCGGCACTGAACGCCGCGATGTTCAAGCGCATCCTGCAGGGCAATGGCGTTGATGACGGTGGAGAGGATGCCCATGTTGTCGGCGCTCACCCGATCCATCTCCCTGGCTTGCTCGGCAACGCCCCGAAAGAAGTTGCCGCCGCCCACCACTACGCCAACTTCGACGCCGAGGTCATGAACTTCAGCAATTTCGCCGGTGATCTGGGCAACGCGTTCCTTGTCGAGGCCAAAGCCGCGCTCGCCGGCCAAAGCCTCTCCTGAGAGCTTGAGGACGATCCTTTTATACATTCCGTTTCGAGTATCGCATATAGAGCGTGAGGATTTCCCAGATCGGACCACGGGGCTCGGAAATGCCCAATCCGGGAGGAGCCCTGCCAATTCAACTGGCTAAGATGCGCCGCGCCGCTGAAAGGTTCCTAGACTTGCACTATTTGGCAATTATCGGAAGGTAGGAATGCTGGTCAAGACCCAATGCAAGGGGCGCGTTTACACCGGGGTTGCAGTCGGCGATAACGACATAAGGCGGTATTTTCCGCAGCACACTGAGAGCATCGATCTGGAACTCGATCACCTGCTGATCCGGTGCGGGTTGGGTCCCGGATTCTGGAATGGACGCCCAGAGATCTCGGACCCGCGGCTCTGTGCATGGCTCGAGTCGAAGAACTTTTATGGTGGTCGAGGCGAGCCGGTCGCACTGGCCCTGATTCCCACGGGCAAGAATGTCTTCCGGCTCAAGGCCTGTCAGCCGCGCAAGGGCGACGGCAACAGTGTCGCCCCTGGACCGGAGCTCAGTGCTTGAACTCCGGCGGGCGTGCGAAGTAGACCGGGTCCGCAATACACGATACACGACTCACCACCCGCAACTCACCACTTACGATTCCCGATCCACGCCCTCGGCGCCAGGTTGATAGACTCGGATTGCGATGACAATCAGCGAGTTGAAGGAATCGATTGAGCGGTGGTTTGGCGCAGGACCGGCAGCCAACGGCGCGTCTGCGGCTATGAACGCGTTTCTGGAACTGCGCGAGGTGATCGAGCGGGGCGAGGCACGGGCTGCCGAGCCGGACCCGGCGGCGCCCACAGGATGGCGCGTGAATAGCTGGGTCAAGCAAGGAATCCTGCTGGGCTTCCGCTTGGGCGCGCTTGAAGAGATGCCGTCCGCAGGGCTTTCATTTGTCGACAAGGATACTTACCCGGTCCGCCATTTCAACGCCGGAGACGGCGTGCGCATCGTGCCGGGAGGTTCGTCTATCAGGTCCGGCGCCTACGTGGCACGGGGGGTGGTGTGCATGCCGCCCATGTACATCAACGCTGGAGCGTATGTGGACGAGGGAACCATGGTTGACTCGCACGCCCTGGTGGGCTCGTGTGCGCAGATTGGCAAGCGTGTGCACTTGAGCGCGGCCGCGCAGATTGGCGGCGT
>DATJSB010000051.1:0-4615 GCA_035504315.1 Occallatibacter sp. | reverse complement strand
GCCAGCGCCGTCGTTTTGCCCGCGCCGGCGACACCATCCAAGCCGACAATCTTCTCGCGCGAAAGAAACACCTCTTCGGCCGCCTGGCGCTGGCCCGCATTCAACTCCGGGTGCCGATCGAGCGTTCCAAGGCGCGCCGGGAATTCGGCAAGCATCGGGTGTCCATAGCCGCGCTGATTGCCCTCCCGCATCAGGGCAATAATCTCCCGCTCCATGCCAACCATCGCGGCGGTGGTGTACTGCGGCTTCGCGCCGGGATGATCGACCTGGCGAAACTCCCCGGCCTGGGCGCGGCGCTCAAACTCCTGCCGCACCTGGGCATACGTGGTTTCTCCCATACCGCGGTTGAGCGCGGTTTCGAGAATGGCGCGGCGGTCCTGGACGGCCGCGCGTTCAAAAAGATGATCGCGAGCGTAAGTCACTGCCCGCTGCGCTTGTCTCTCCGGCTCCTGTGCCTGACGCTGGCCCCGTTCCCGCGCCAGGGCCACGATGCGGTCGGCCTGATGCCCATGCTGCGCGGCCAGCTCGCGGTGCCGCTCTAACACCTCTTCAGGCGACAGCAGCTCCTTGCGGTCCCGCGTCCTGTGTGCCGCAACCTGCGCGGCTCCCGCGCCGTCGATCCCCAGCTCTCGAAGATGGTCCTTGATCTGTTCTCGGCGCGGGCTGGAGGCTTCCAGATACTCCTTCGTATAGCCTTTGATCTCCGGCTGCCCGTGCTTGCCGCGCTCCAGCTCGTAGCCCAACCCCTGCAACCGCGTCGCCAGCTCGGAGCGGTAGACGCTGGTCGCGTAGCGTTGCGACGCGAATAGCTCCTGCGGCTGCAAGGCGCGAGTTTGTCCGTTGTCGCGCTCGGTGACGTTGAAGACGACGGCGTGAGTATGCAACTGCGGCGCCGCATAGCCGTCCACGGGGCGCGCTGTGTCGTGCTCGAAGGTTGCGGCAACGAATTTTCCCGTGGTTTCCGGCGCATGGATATTACCGATCCGCGCCTGCGTGTACCGCTCCAGTTCTCCCAGAGCGACACGCACGCTTTCGCGGTGCGCCAACCTTACCCGGTCGTCGCCGCCCACAAGAGCGGTGAGCGAAACCGACTTGGGCGCGGAAAAAGTGGCGTCCCATCCGGCGCGATGTTCCACGCTGGTCACTTCTTTGCCGTTCTTGCCCTCATAGGTCTTGGCGGTCTGATGCCGGACAAGTTGAGCCTCGGTCTCCGGGTGCTGGCCTTCGGTCAGACGCGCAAAGTGCTCATTGCCAACTGAACCCGATAAACCCCACTGCTCAGCCAGCTTGCCTTGCCACTCGCTATGCCCCTGCCGGTCGCGGCTCCAATAGTTCTGCCGCTCCGAAGCAAACTCCCGCTCGTGGTATGTCCGCACCTGCGAAGCTGACAGCGGCTTGGAAATCGTCAGCATAAATAGATTTTAGTCTCTCTGGCGATCAGGCTTACGATTATGAATTTGAGTTCGATGAGTGACTTGGCGCTTACCGAAGCGCGGTATCCTTTCGTCAGTACGGAGAACGCAGAATGAGGAGCTATCCATGATCAAACTCGACCACCTCAACATCTCTATTTCAAATTATCCAAACTCGCGCGACTGGTATGTACGGCATGTGGGACTCAAGGTGGAGTTTGAGAACGTTGCCGCTGGCGTAGGAGGCCTATCCGGGGACGGAGATGTTGAATTGATTCTGACGCAGGGAAAGCTCCCATCCGGGGAACGAGATTGCGCATTAACCTTTCAGTGCGATAGCGTCCACGGCAAGTACGACGAGTTGTCGGCGCTGGGCCTCTCGTTCGTCCACCCGCCGATGAGTGTCGTTTGGGGGTACGGTGCCGAACTACGCGACCCAGATGGCTATGCCGTTCGATTCTGGGACAAGACGACGATGCCCGGATACAAAGAAAACAAGTAATACGCCTCATTGCGTAATGCAATGAATGTGGACTATTGACAGGTCAATGCACTCACTGAACGGCGACCCGGGGATACATGAATAGGTACGGAAAAGGCGTCTGTCTTTACTCGATCCCTTTGGACTCGTCCCACACGAACGCCTCTTTAGGCTTCGCAGCGGAAGTCGGGGAAAGCGGGAGAGCGGCTTGGGCCGCCGCCCGCTTTCTCGACGAACTCCCGGCACGGCTCATTGGCGACAAGGCCTACGACTCGGACCCGCTCGACGCGAAGCTCGATAACGAGTACGGGATCGAACTGATTGCTCCGAACCGGCGTGGACGCAAACGCAGAACTCAGGATGGCCGCAGGCTGCGCCGATATCGAAAACGCTGGAAAGTAGAGCGGCTCTTTGCATGGATGCACAATTTCCGCCGCCTCGTTACCCGATGGGAATATCACATCGAGAATTTCCTCGGCTTCGTCCATCTGGCCTGCCTCCACATCCTCCTCAGGAATATCTGAGCTAAAGGCGGGCCATCCGAGAGTGCCGCCAGTACATGGGGCCACCAATCAAGCCGATTCATCGGGTAGACTTGGTGGGCAAACAATTGAAGGGACGAACAGTGTTGATCGATCACCACCGTTCCCCATCTTTTTCTCACATTCCGCGATTCAGTTCTGAGTCAGCGCTACGGGTAGCTAAATTGCCCAGGCAGATTCCTGGAGGGTCGGCCATCTATGGCTAAGCTTCTTGCGATCAAACCGCTCTCTCTTCTGCGCAACGAAGCCTGCGAGGAGGGCGAGCACACACTCAAGCGCTCTTTGGGGCCGGTAAACCTCATCACCCTTGGGATCGGCGCGATCATCGGCGCCGGCATCTTCGTCCTCACCGGTCAAGCGGCTGCACTGCATGCCGGACCCGCCGTCGCGCTTAGCTTTATCGTTGCGGGAATCACCTGTGCATTCGCCGGCCTGTGCTATGCCGAATTCGCTTCCATCATACCGATCGCCGGTTCTGCCTATACCTACGGCTACGCCACCCTTGGCGAACTCGTTGCCTGGATCATTGGCTGGGACCTGTGCCTGGAATACGGCTTCGGAGCAGCCACTGTCGCTTCCGGATGGTCCGGCTACTTCATGAGTCTTCTCGATCAGCTCGGTTTCGCGCCGGGACCAGGCTTCGCCCGATTCACTACTACCTGGGGTAACGTCCTCTATCTCTACCAGGGTGGCTGGACGCCAGCCATGTCGTTGCCTCCGGGTGTCAGCGCCGCCGGATTGCCGCATGTCACCGGGGTTTTCAACATCGTTGCATTCCTCGCCATCCTTGTTGTCACCACGGTTCTCGTCATCGGAATTAAGGAATCGGCCAACCTCAACTCGGCTATCGTCTTCGTCAAGCTCGCCGCGGTAGGCATTTTCCTCGTGGTCGGCATCAACTTTCTTTTCCACCATCCCCACCTCGCGGCGATGAACTGGCATCCTTTCATTCCGCACAGCGAAGGCCGTGGTCATTTCGGCATCAACGGCATTATCGCGGGAGCGTCCTCAGTCTTCTTTGCCTACATCGGGTTTGACGCGGTATCCACTGCTGCGCAGGAAGCTCGCAACCCGCAGCGCGATATGCCGATCGGGATCCTCGGATCGCTGGTGATCTGCACCATTCTCTATATTGCGGTCTCTCTGGTGCTTACCGGATTGGTCAGCTATAAGGCGCTCAATGTGGCCCAGCCGGTCGCGCTGGGCATCGATGCCACCGGCGTTTCCTGGGGGAGCCTGCTGGTCAAGATTGGCGCGGTCTTCGGATTAGGCACCGTCATGCTGGTCATGCTTCTCGGCCAGTCCCGTGTTTTCTTCTCCATGTCCCGTGACGGCCTGCTCTGGAAATGGGCAAGCGACATTCATCCCAAATTCCGGACGCCGTGGATTTCGAATATCGTCGTGGGCACGATTGTCGCGTTCCTCCCCGCCCTTTTGCCCATCGGCAAACTCGCAGAGCTGGTCAATATGGGTACGCTGCTTGCCTTTGCCATTGTCTCGGCCGGCGTCTGGATCCTGCGTGTCCGCATGCCCGACCTGGAGCGTCCCTTCAAAACCCCACTCGTTCCGCTTGTCCCCATCCTGGGTGTCGCCAGCGCACTTTACCTAATGGTTAATCTGCCCCTTCTGACCTGGGAAGTTGTGGGTGTTTGGCTTGTGGTCGGACTGGTGATCTACTTTACGTATTCGACGCGCCACAGCAAAGTGCAGGCGCTTCAGGCTGAAGCAGCGCAGGAGCAGTAGCACCTTGCATGAGGAAGGGCAGGCAGTTCGATCCTCGGCGGATATTTATGAGACCGGTTCTAGTCGCTCACGATAAGGCCCATGGTTATGAATCTGAGTTCGATGCGTGCATTGGCGGTGATAACCGACCAAAGATTTTGACCGGTGGGTTGGCGAATCGCCAGGTGCAGCGCGGCTGACGGAAGTAGTTTATTATTTTTCAGCCGCGTTTTTCTGACGGCGGGCGGACGAATCGCAATGAACAGACGACTGTGGCTCGTGCTATCGATGGCATTGTCGGCACCTGCTTGTATGACGGCGCAAAGTGCTTTCGATGGTACATGGAAGATCGATTTAAACGAGGCGCGATTCTCCACGAAGCCAGATGTCTACCTGCTGCGGAATGGTTTGTGGCAGTGCAAGAGCTGTGTTCCGCCAGTCAACCTGAAAGCCGACGG
>DATJSB010000050.1:0-18767 GCA_035504315.1 Occallatibacter sp. | reverse complement strand
CCGTTTGGCACTGCTCTCCGCTACCGGCTGAATCGCCAATTCCATACACGCTCCTCCGCGGTCGCGGTTTTACACCGCCCCACAAATGAGCTTCGCTGAGCTTAGCCATTACGGCCAGACGGCCAGAAAGACACGCTTACCATGGCTGGGGTACCGCCCCGAATAATGCGCAAGCGATGTACTGGTATCAGAAATCGGCAGCGCAGGGAAATCCTGACGCCCAGAACAACATCGCATACCTGCAAGGCAAGACCGCGCAAGAAGTAACCCCTAAGCATAGCAAGTGGCGTAGCCTCCTTGGCATTGTCAACACCTTAGCTACTGTTGCCAACGCCGGAATGGCCTCCGGTTCTGCCCTCAATTCAGCCGAACACGGCGGCGGGATCGGCGCCGTTGCCAATGCAACGCAATCCATGCAATCGGGCTACAACGAAATCTCCAACGACAACAACGGCGATACGCTCACTACCCTCGCTGACACCTTACAGAAGACCCAATCGACAATCGCTATCGCATCGGGCAGCGGCAACGACGTCACCGGCACAGCGAACGGCTCCTCGAACGCCGCCGCCGCGAACGCCTGTCAGACCAACGCTACTTACACGGCCTACATGAATCAATGCAAGAATAATCCACTCTCCCAGGCGCCTTGCTATCAAGCGGGAGCGGCGCTCTGCCAATGCTACATCAACGCCGACCCAACCAACTCCAGCGTCGCCTCATGGCGAGCGTGCGTTACCAACAACACCAACAGTGCGAATGCCCTCAGGAGCAACGCGCCCACCGTTCAATAGTCCCGGCCGCCATTTGAGGAAGAAGGGTTGGTGGCGGGCGCCGTCCGACAAAGAAAAGCGATCGCGGCTTCACAACTGGTTTTGTAGTGTCATGATTCACATCTCAAGTCATGGAGGGAGAGAATGTCATGCGAATATTCAAGCTGTTGTGGGGTGCTCTCATCGCCTGTCTCATGATTCTGGTCATACGGTATACCGTCCATGGCATTCGGAACGCCGCTGCCGATCAAAACGCCAGGAACTTACGCAACGCCGCCAGTCAGACCTCAGAGGACTTTCGAAGGCTCGACATCGACACACTGCAGTCACGTGCTGCCGCGGGAGATGCCCAGGCGCAAAGCTAACTCGCCTATCGGTATAGTACCGGTACGGGCGGCGTCTCCCAGGATCTTGCCAAGGCTTTTGGCTGGAACCGGAAGGCTGCCGATCAGAACAATCCCAGCGGCTTGGCCAATCTAGGCGCAATGTATTTGGCGGGCGACGGCGTGACCAGGGATTATGTGCAGGCCATGTCATTGCTGACACGAGCAAGCTCCCAGGGGCACATGGGAGCTATGAGTCGTATTGGCTACATGTATTTTGCAGGCCTTGGCGTACACAAAGATTACGGGCTGGCGGCTTCCTGGTTCCGCAAGGCAGCGGAGCGGAGATATGCGCCAGCCGAAACGGATCTTGGCATTGTGTATCTGGCGGGTCTTGGCGTGCCTAAAAATACTGAGTTGGGCCGTCAATGGCTCCAGAAAGCAGCGGACCAGGGACAACGCGACGCGAAAAATCTGCTCGCGGAGTATTTCCCACCCTCACCGCCACCAAGTGCATCAATGCAATCGGCTGTGACATCCCCTGCCCAATCCAGTCAGCAAACGGCAGCCGCCTCGGTGGCGACTCCACCGGACCCACCGCGAAGACCGTTTAGTCATCCAAACTTCGCCGCGGGACTGGTAACCAGTGTTTGGGAAGAGCCCCCGCAGCAGACATTGGTCAACACGCCGCGACCCACAGCAAATACTCCTTATGTACCGCCCCCATCGAACTGCCCGGCTGGTTCGGTTTGTTCCGGTGTTGCGCAGTAGCGACAGGAAGAAACCCAAGAAACAGGAGCAAAAGCTATTGCTGACACCCCAAGCGCCAGTCACCTGATATTCAGTCGCCCTCCCGGATTGGTCCCTGAAGCGCTCACGGAGGCGGAGGGAAACTCTGGCTTCACGCTCAATCACCAAGGCTCGAATCGATCGGCTGGAATGCAGACTTTGATGTTCTGGCAGGGTGACCGCCCACCCAGAAGTTGGCTGGCTGCGGAGAGCTAAATAGTGGGGATTATGCATAGTGAAATGGAGGTCGAGTTCAGTATCCACCGTGTGTTAACGATAGCACTCTGCATAATCACGCCATCCACATAATGAGCATTATGCAGTGCACCGCATAACGCTCATTACAACCTCACTCAATTCTACGAGGAGTGGTTTTCATCTCTTGCCGCTCAGGTGCGGTTCCTGAAACACACACTACGATTCCCCTGCTACGGAGATCCGGAATACACGTTTTCCGATGTCGAGAGGGCGATCCAGCGAGAAATAGTCAACCGCAACTACCTTGCGCGGTATGAATTGCGCCTGGCGGAAGAGCACCGGGCAACCGATCTTGCGCTGCTCAGGCAATTGGAAAGCAAGTACAGGACGCCGGTGGGAGAGCGGGATCAGGAACAAAGAATTACTGCTCCACCAGTGGATCAGACTCCTGTCACGCCTGTTCAGGGCTCGTTGTTCTGAAGCCGTCTCGAACTCCAGCCGAGCACCTTCCGGGTCATTTGACCGGATTTCTGTATAGGGGTACAAACCGTTCAATGACGCGGAAGAACGCACGGCGCAAGTTTCCCCGCCAGTGCAGGAGGCGAGTGATGGCCGCAACTCCGGGTGTAGCGGTTCCTTTGCCGAAGATTCCTGTGATCGAATTAGGGCACTGGCCAGGTGGGATGGGTTGTCCTTTTGTGTCATCAAAGGTGTACACCAATGTAAACGGGGTTCCCTCCGGAATCAGCCTCGTAGCCTCGAAGATTCTGTAGTCATCCGCACCGCCTGCAGTGCCTCTAACAGTGGTGGTGACTTCCGCGTTTGAACGCCGGAGCAAAAATAGACCACATTACGCCGCGCTAGCGGCGTGACGTGGCGGAGTAAAAGTAGGCCACCGCCAGATTCTGGTTTCACGGACAACGAGGGATTGCAGGGGTGACGAACCAGGTTCGCCGCCATTGAGAGGCCGCGTGTTCCGTGGGACACCGGAGGCATGTACACGGTGGAACTGTATGCGCGTATTCGGCGGGCGGTTCTTGTTGAGGGCAAGAGCCGGCGTGCGGTGGCCCGGGAGTTTGGGCTGGCGCGGAAGACGATCGGCAAGATGCTGGACTATTCTCTTCCGCCGGGCTACCAGCGGAAGAAGCCAATTCGGCGGCCCAAGCTGGGGCCGTGGCAGAGCGCGATCGACGCCATTCTGGAAGAGGACAAGCGGCGGCCGAAGAAACAACGTCACACGGCCAAGCGGATCTTCGAGCGGCTGCGAGCCGAGCATGGCTATACCGGTGGCTACACGATCGTGAAGGACTACGTGCGGCAGTCGAAGATCGGTAGCCAGGAGATGTTCGTACCGCTGAGCCATGCGCCGGGTGAGGCACAGGCGGATTTCGGCGAAGCCGTGGTGGTGATTGCCGGCGTGGAGTCGAAGGCGCATTTCATGGCCTTCGACCTGCCGCACTCCGACGACTGTTTCGTGCAAGCGTATCCGGCTGAAACCATGGAGGCATTTCTCGACGGCCACGTGCGGGTTTTCGAGTACTTCGGCGGTGTGCCCACACGCATACTCTACGACAACACCAAGCTGGCGGTGGCACGCATCCTGGGCGATGGCACCCGGCAGAAAACGCGAGCTTTCTCCGAGTTACAGAGTTA
Source organism: Occallatibacter sp. (assembly GCA_035504315.1). Taxonomy (GTDB): domain Bacteria; phylum Acidobacteriota; class Terriglobia; order Terriglobales; family Acidobacteriaceae; genus Telmatobacter. The sequence goes on along the minus strand of DATJSB010000050.1, from coordinate 15,031 downwards.
CTACCTGTTCGCGGAGAAGTTCGGACGCCCGGCCAAGGGTAACGACAAGGGCAAGGTCGAAGGTGTGGTCGGCTATGCACGGCGCAACTTCATGGTTCCGATTCCGCACGCATCGAGCTGGGAGGAACTGAACGCCGGTTTTGCCGCCGATTGCCGGCAGCGGCGTGAGCGCCGCCTGCGCGGCCACACCGAGACTATTGCCCAGCGCTTCGAGCGCGACCGCGCCGCGATGCTGCCGTTGCCTTCCGTGCCCTACGAGGCCTGCGAAAAGGTCTCTGTGCGGGTCAGCTCGATCTCGTTGGTCCGCTATCGCTCGAATGACTACTCCGTGCCAACCCGGTATGGGCATCGCCAAGTGCTGGTGAAGGGCTATGTGCACCGCGTGGAGATTAGCTGCGGTGCGGAAGTTATCGCACGTCACCAGCGCAGTTATGAGCGCGAGACCGCGGTCTACGATCCGCTGCACTACCTGGCGTTGCTTGAACACAAGAGCCGCGCTCTGGATCAGGCGGCACCGCTCACTGGCTGGCAATTACCCGACTGCTTCCTCTCACTGCGGCGCTTGCTCGAAGTCCGGCTGAAGAAACACGCCAGTCGCGAGTATATCCAAGTGCTGCGATTGTTGGAGACAGACCTTTGCACTTGAAGAAGTAACCGCCGCGATCGAAGATGCACTGCATCTGGGCACGATCAGCTTCGATGCGGTGCGGCATCTGTTGCTCTGCCGTATCGAACGCAAACCGCCGCGACTGGACCTAGCCAACTGGCCGCATCTGCCTCTGGCAAGTGTGCGCACCACGCAGGCCGCCGATTACATGACGCTGCTTAGTTGCTCGCCGACGCCGCTAACGAACCCAGAGGTGGGACTATGAGCGAGCAGCCGGAAATGCCCACTTCCGATACACCGCAGTTGCTGCTGGAACATCATCTGAAGGCCTTGCGGCTACCTACTATCCTGCGCGAGTACGACAAGGTGGCGCGGCAGTGCGCCGCCGAGAAGGTGGACTTCCCGCGCTATCTGCTCCGGCTGACCGAACTGGAGTTACTGGATCGCGACCGCCGCGCCACGGAGCGCCGCATCCGGCAAGCGAAGTTCCCTGTGGTCAAGAGCCTCGACAGTTTCGACTTCCTGGCCATCCCGTCGCTCAACAAAACACTGGTTCTGGAACTGGCTCGATGCGAGTACCTCGCCCGCATGGAAAACCTCTTGCTGTTAGGTAACAGTGGAACTGGAAAAACGCACATCGCGCTCGCTCTCGGCCTGGCCGCCTGCCAGCGCGGTCATCGCGTACGCTTCACCACCGCTTCGGCGCTGGTCAGCGAACTGATCGAGGCTCGCGATGAAAAGCATCTGCAGCGCTTCCAGAAGCTACTGGCCAGCTACGAACTCCTCATCGTCGACGAACTTGGCTTCGTACCGCTGTCCAAGACCGGCGCCGAATTGCTCTTCGAAAACCTCAGCCAACGCTACGAACGTGCATCCACCCTGGTGACAAGCAATCTGCCCTTCGAGGAATGGACCGAGGTCCTCGGCTCCGAACGGCTGACTGGCGCCCTGCTCGACCGGCTTACCCACCACGTCCACATCCTGGAGATGAACGGCGACAGCTACCGCCTCAAGCAAAGCCGCCGTAAACGGACCTCACCTCCGGACCGCTAAACCCTCGCCTCCGAACGCGCTTCGGGGGAGAAAGGCCTCTTCCGCTACGCTCCAGAGCCCTTTCTCCCCCGAAAATCTGCTTCAATGTTCCTACTACTGGCTTCCTTTTGCTCCGCCGCAGTGGTCTACTTTTACTCCGCCCTTGACATCCGCGCCATAAAGAATGTGAACATGGAAGAGAATCAAGATGATAGCCCTGAAGGCGAACCACCATTCGTGATCAATGTAGAGGTATGCTTTCTTCATCGGGCGGAAATCCTCAAGATCCGCGCTATTGATTTCACTGCAGGCGATGCCGTAAAGCATCACAGTCCGCCCGGCTTCCTTCGGAACAAGAGTAGCGCAAACCGTCCTCATCCAGGCTGTCCAGGATGCCGAGCGCGCCTTTAATCGCCAAACCAGCAATGTCAAAGGCGGTCATGCCCGGAAGTAGCTCCTTGTTCCATTGCTTCCACTGAGCGGCCGCTTGGGATTGCTGTGCTCTCTGCATCCATATTCAGTGTGCCATTGAGAATGGCCGGCAGCTACGAGAACTCATGAACGAAGCGGGAGTGCGACTCGTGAACGCCTTGAAGAAACGCCGGAAGGAACGACATCGCGAATGAGGTGATCTGATTGGAGGAATCATGCTGGGAGACGAGGAGTTGCTCGCTTGGTTCCAGCGCGTGCGGATGTCAGAGTGCGGCCGGTCGATAGTTCACCAAGTCCGTTCTTCTGAGCCGGCGCGTAGGGTGGGCGGAGGACGTCGAAACGTCAGTGGACGGTATCCCAGCAGGAAGATGGGGATCACAATCCAGTTCGAGAGCCACCGCGTCGAATTGGCTCGGATTTATGAATTGGAGCACGATCCCGGTGTACTTGAATATTGGGACCAGCCGCCGTCCTTCAAGTTCGAGTACCAGAGCGCGCGGGGGAAGCGTGTGGTGTTCCCGTTGCTATCAGGAACAACGCGAACGCGGGCTCCCGGTCTACGATTTCCTTCTATGGATGATCGCATTGACGACCGTGTGCCCACAACACGAGATTGTTTTGGAAGAATTCTGTCCTCATTGCCGGAAGCGCTCACGTCCCTTTTTACCCAGCGGCCGCCCTGGATTTTGTGGCCCCTGCGGCACGTGGCTCGGAAGCGAACTGTCTGTGTCACTGTCCTATACGACAGAAGATCGGTATTCTACCAACATTCAAGACGGAGCACGTGGGGAGGCCCTGGTCTCATGCCGATGATGTTCGTTTCGACTACGGCTTCGAAATTTGACTTCTTTCTGCAAAGCGGATCATTCGCAAGTCTCGACTGTGAAGCCCCTGACGTGATGAATTCGGAGGCCGCGAGGCTTCCGTCATTCCCTAAACCGGCGTCGATAATCACAGGGACGCCAGTGATGGGATCGTCCATTCTGGCTACGATTCCATAGTCACTCTTCCACTCAGACACTGGCACAGAGAAGTCGATCGTCCAAGGATGGCTGGAAGAATCCTTGGAATCCACAATGGATGCGACTGGCGGTCCTTCACTTGTTACGGCAGGGATCACCATTAATCGATAACGTAGATCCTGAGTCACTCGTTGCGTCCATATATTGTCAACGGCGCCGATAAGGATCACAGGCTGCCTGCGAAGGTCCGTTAGCGATGTCTGATCGGCAGAAGCGACTCGGAACGGAATCCCCTGCTTTCCCATTTGACTTGCCATTTCCGTGATCACAGTGACGTCATCAACAGGTATCGTCTGCTTCCGCATCACCAATTCGAGGAAAGATCCCACACCTGGCGATGTTCTCTCGCTGGAAACTGGGATGTCGTGTGCTCCCAAGCAAACAAGAACTGGAACTTTGGCATGTTGAAATGAGTACCAGATTCGGGGGTAGGACCTTTCAGTTTTCGCTATCCAAACGCTCGCGACAGAGACTCCTGCTGAAATCAAAATGACCAGGAGCGCTATTCGAATCCACAGCTTCCTCCTTGCAAGATTCTTCGGTTCTCGAAGCTCGGATCTGAGAGGTAGCGAATCAGTAAGAGAAACTTGATTTCGCGAGTGTTGGTGAAGATCCCCCGTCGCCCTCGATCCGTTCGTCGGCGTATCAAGTTGCGAAGACCCGGCAGCTGACACCATCCCTGAAGCACCGGCGCGCTTTACCGGGTGGATTCGAAATTCAGGAACATACGCACCCTTCGGAAGCTCAATTTGAACCGCATGAGGGATAGGCGAATCCTGGTAGAACTGCCCGATTCGTTTCCGAACCTCGTTTGCGGTAACGCGCACAATTGGATCTTCGGCCGTGTCGTAATCGGAAGGGCGACCAAAGGCGTCGACTCCTATTGATCGTTCTTTCAGCGCGTCGGCCCGCCCTTGCAGTGTCTGATTTACGACATGGCTGATGAATCTCTTGCAGCGGCCGCTTTGAGCAAAAATAGGTGCCTCGAGCATGGAGTTGAGCTCTGCCTTGATTGCAGACTGCACATTCTCGGTCATGCCGCCATTTTTTGTGCTCATTCGGTCATTTTGGGCAGTTTTTGGCACTTGGCGAGGTATCTCCAATGGTGCTGTCCCGAACGACGAACGCATGATAACACAACTCAAAGTCGGTCTTAACTAGCCTCGACACTTCCGCACAATCTAAAAGAGTTAGATCTCATTTCCCTCTTAACCTCAATGGGCATACCGTATCGTACCTTGCGCATCGTGCAATTACGTGGGTAGCGTTCACTTGGTTCAAGACAGAAACTCTTTCCCAGTTTGAATTTGGCCTTCGGAACAGCAGTGACCCGCCAATACTCGCGGTTTATCAGAAGCGCGGGAGAGTCGACGAAAGCCTTACCCCAAATTCTGCCAAGCGGAATTCAGGCTTAATCAGTGTGCTCAATCAATGCAAGCGACTAAGGAGGTTCTGAAGATGCGATTTGCCCGAATAATTCTATGCTTCGCGATCCTGATGACAACAGGAAGCATCCTGTTCGCGCAATCCGGCGCAACTGGAACAATTTTGGGAACCGTGACCGACAGCACGGGAGCCGTGGTTCCCAACGCCAAAGTGATCGTAACGAACGTGGCAACCGGGGTGAACTTTCAGACGGTGTCCAGTTCGGCTGGAGACTACCAGGCGCCGGCGCTAAACCCTGGAACCTATAAAGTTTCAGCTACGGCGGAGGGCTTTCAAAAATCCGTCACAACCAGCTTCGTACTGGCTGTCGATCAATCGCTCCGTGTCAATATGGTAATGAAGCCCGGAGCTGTGACGCAGACGGTTGAAGTGTCGGCACAAAGTGTCGAACTAGACACCGAAAACGCAGCGATTTCGCAACTCGTGAGCCAGCAGCAAGTGGCGGAGCTACCCCTGGACGGGCGCAATTTCGTGCAGCTGCTCTTCATCAGCGCCGGGGCTGTGACGATCGGCGGCGAACAAGGCACCATGCGCCAAGGCGAAGGCGACGCCATCAGCATCAATGGGGGGCGGCCTGAGGGCAATAACTTTACTCTGGACGGCCTGACCAACACCGACACGGCCATGGAAACACCGGCTGTGATCCTCTCCCAGGACGCGATCCAGGAGTTCAAGGTGGAAAGCGGAGTGTATCCGGCCGAATACGGATTTTCCGCCGGTCAAGTCAATATCGTCAGCAAGAGTGGAACCAACTCGCTGCATGGATCGATCTTCGAGTCCAATCGCAGTTATGAGTTCGACGCCAAGCCCTTTCCCACGGCGACCACTTACGAGGCCAGCACTCCTACTTCAAATTCGGTTCTGGAACTGAATCAGTTTGGCTTCGTCGCCGGCGGGCCGGTCTACTTTCCCAAGTTGTATAACGGGCGCAACAAGTCCTTCTGGATGGCGAATTATGAAGGCTGGCGCATGAATAACGGTGGGCAATTACGGGAATCTGAACCCAACCCGCCGACCCTGACTGGCAACTTCGCGGCGGAGACTTATCCGGCGCTGCCTACCCAAACGGTGAACGGTGCTTCCGTTGCCCTTCCCGGCGGAACATTGCCGGACTACGGAACGCCCCAGTGCACGGCCCTGCTCAGCTTGGGGTACAACTGCATGCCGGTGAATCCGGCTACGGGACAAGATTTCCCGAGCGATCAAATCACGCCGGCATTGATCACCTCACACATCGGGGAAGTTGCAACCTCCAACCCCTATTGGGGCACACCGACGGTTCTCAACCAGCCAGAAGGCGTCACCAACTTCATTTACAACGTCCCCGGCCCCTTGCACCAGAATCAGTACACGTTCCGTGGAGACCAGGATCTGGGCAAATTGGGCAAGGTCTTCGGACGCTACACCCATTCCAACTATGTGAACTCTACCAACTACAATTCCGGCTCTCCTACGCTTGGGCTTCAGGAATACTTCGAACAGGGGATCTCATGGGAAGTCTCCCATACCATCAACATTGGCGCGAACAGCGTGAATAACTTCCGGTTCGGTTATCTCTCGGCCAACGCACCTCAGGGTTCCTCTGCCCCACCCTCTTCGGTCATTTCGAGTCTGGACGAGAGCAACGTCTTTACGCATTTCGGACCCCTGCAGGAAACCTGGCCCAACGTGAACATTGGGAACAGTGCGGGCATTTACGCCAGCGGCGGCGGCCCCGTGAATTCCTACACCGGGTCCTCCAGTCCGCAGTGGGAATTCGCCGACTCTTTCACCAAGGTCCACGGGCGGCATACGTTCGGTTTCGGCGTCGATTACCGCTACTGGACCCTGACCCGCAACCTGGACGACGATTTCTTCGGAGATTGGAGCTTCAGCTCTTCGACCATTACCAACAACAACGGTACGATTCCAGCCGGCCTGCCAAACGCGGGAGAGTCAAGCTGTCCTAATGCGCCGGTATCCGTCAACGGGGCGGCAGCTGTCCCTCTATGCGGCACCGGCAACTCCGTGGCCGACATGTTGCTCGGGTATTACTCCGGTTGGGGTGGATTCGCTCCTGGACCGCTGAGCCCGACCACTCAGGCCGGCAACCCGCAAGACCACGTCTACCACTATGTTGGGCCTTATGCCGAAGATGACTGGAAGATCACTCCCAAGCTCAGCATCAATTACGGCCTGCGCTGGGACTTCCGCGCCGCCACCTATGAAATTGACAACCACTTCTTCTGGCTCGACACTACCAACACGCAAGGCGGTTTGTGCTACGCTGACCCGACATTGTCGAAGGATGGGGTGGCCCCAGGTGTGGGCTACAACGGCGGTCCAATCCTTCGTTATTGTGGTTCGGTGCCGCGTCCAGCCCCGAAGACTCCCTTCGCGCCAAGGTTCGGCTTCAACTACCGTCTCGACAACAGGACGGTGGTCCGCGGCGGCTATGGCATCTTCTTCAGCTCGTATGAAGGCCGCGAGATCGACGATTCGGCGGATATCTATCCGTACAGCATTCGCCTCAGCCTCAGTCCAACCACGGTTTCAAACCCCGCGGCCGATCCGAAACTGGGCAACCAACTGCTTCCGGCCTACGGCTCTTTGGGGCCGTTCCCGGTGTCAACCCTTTCGTTTATTGCCGTCATCGAGTCGGAAAACCCGCTCGATCCCTACGTCCAGACCTGGACGCTGTCAGTGGAGCGCGAGATGGCCAGGAACACCACTCTGGAAGTGAACTACATTGGTAACCATGGGACCCACCTGCTTGACCGGCGTGACATCGCGCAACCCAATCCCATTCCTTCCTCCAGCCTTGCGTTTTGCCAGCAGCAGAACTCTGCGGGCACTTACGTCAACATCGACACGGCCCCGTGTACGGTTTCGAGCCGCCTGCCTTACCCGAATTTCAACGGGTTTTACATCGACAGCGACTTCCATGGCTACTCTCACTACGAGGCGGGAAACGTCAAGCTGGAGCATCGCGCTAGTGACCTGGCTTTGACCTCAGTGTTTACCTGGGCCAAGAGTCTCGACGACAAGTCGTCGACAGCCGGGGCAGGCGCTTCCGGTACCGGATACCAGGGCTTCATGAACAACCATGACCCGGTGCTGGACTACGGACCCTCAGACTTCGACACGCCCTATAGGTTTGTGACCAGCTACGTGTATCAACTCCCCTTTGGACGCGGCAAAAAGTTTGCCAGTCAAGCGAACCGGGTTGCCGACCTGGCGATTGGAAACTGGCAGCTCACCGGCATCGCCACGTTCCAAAAGGGATTCCCTTACAGCGTTGCCGCGAGTGATATCGACGGCATTAACGGCAGCACTGCTCCGCGCGCCAACTATACACCCGGCTGCAAAATCCACTCCAATCAGTACTCCGGCAGTTTGGCTCAGTTCTCCCGCCTGAACCTCAGCTGCTTTACTCAGCCGGCCCTCGGCGTGTATGGAGACACGGCCCGTAATTGGCTGACTCAGCCGGGCATCAACAACTGGGACATGAGCATAGGCAAAGGATTCTCGCTGGGTGAGGGCGCTAGATTCATGTTTAAGGCGGATGCCTTCAACACCTTTAACCACCACCAGTACGCCGGAGACGTGAACGGCCTGCTGGTTGCAGGATCGGGCGGCAACGAGGAAGTCTCGAACACCGTCGGCTCCGCCACCGGCGGCCTGATTACGGGTGCGTCAAGCCCTCGAATCATCCAGCTCGGCGGCAAAATTACCTTCTAACTTACCAACCGCTGCCGGACCTCAACTCCGCCACGCCGCGTCGGCGTGGCGGAGTTTTCACCAACGGAGATACACTCGGGCCATGAGATGCCAATGGAACTCCGGCTGGACATTTGCATTGTGCTGCATCTTGCCTTGGGCGGCGCACGCTCAAGCGAACAGCCAGGAGGACGCTGCGGCAAACTATGCCGCACTTGGACAACAGGCCCTCGCCCAGGGCCGGTTCGCCGAGGCCCAAACGGATTTTGAGAAACTTGAAAAGGCCGCGCCTCAGGTTGCAGAGGTTCATGCAACGCTGGCGGCAATTTGCTTTCAACAGCGCGAGTACGACGAATCCATTCGCGAAGTCCAGATTGCGCAGAAACTAAAGCCGGGTCTCCCAAAACTCGATAGCTTGCTGGCTTTGTCCCTGGCTGAGACTGGCCAATTTGTGAAAGCGCTCCCCGGTCTGGAGAAAGGATTCAAGCAGACGAGCGACGCCGAAGTGAGACGCATGTGCGGATTGCAGCTTCTGCGCGCCTACACTGGGCTCGGCCGCGACCCTGACGCCGTAGAGACCGCTCTGGCGCTAAACAAACTTTACCCGGACGATCCAGAGGTCCTCTATCACACGGGTCGCATCTATGGAAATTACGCTTACATGGTGATGGAAAAACTGCATGACAAAGCGCCTGAGTCCATCTGGATGCTCCAGGCGACTGGCGAAGCCGATGAGAGCGAGAAGAACTACGATGGTGCACTTTCTGCTTTCCAACAGGTATTGGAACAAGAACCTCGAAGGCCTGGCATTCACTATCGACTTGGCCGCGTGTACCTGAGGCGCTTCGAGGACTCTCAAAAACCCGATGACCGCACGGCGGCCGCAAGAGAATTTGCTGCTGAGCTCGAGGTTGATCCGCAAAACGGCAACGCCAATTATGAACTAGGGGTGATGGCATATGAGGACGGGAAACCTGAGGATGCGCGGAGGCGCTTCGAGGATGTGCTGAACCGCTTTCCTAATTTCGAAGAAGCATTGGTAGCGTTGGCTGGTTGCGATATCGAACTATCGAAGCCCAACGATGCTCTGGCACCGCTGGAGCGGGCCATCGAGCTTCGGCCAAACGACGAAGTAGCATGGTACAGGCTAGCGCACGCCCAACGCGTCGCTGGAGATAAAGAAGGCGCGGCCAAATCGATGACGGAATTTCGCAGAATCCATCAGGTCATTCCGCCGGAACTTCGGGCCATGAGTGGACTCGATGAGGTTACGCCTCAGAAACTCGACGCAGATGCGAGTACCCAATAAAACGTATTGGGCAAAGTAGATCGACGTATATCAGGTGATGTCTTTAACGGCCCGATGTAGAACAAGAAGGTTCGTAATCAGCAGCGACAAGCTAGGAGCTCAAAAGATGAAGCGTATCGGATTGACTCTTGCAATTCTGACTTTACTCTTTGGCCCTGGAGTTTCCAGCACACGGGCTCAACAGGCGGCGCGTCAGGACGCCTCATCGAATGCGAGCCTCGAAGAAGGGTTTGCTCATCCTCCTGAAAGCGCCAAGCCACGAGTGTGGTGGCATTGGATGAACGGCAATATTTCCAGGGAAGGCATCAAGCTGGACCTTGATTGGATGCATAGTGTCGGTCTGGGCGGATTCGACACCATCGACGCGTCGCTGTCCACCCCACAGGTCGTCGAACACCGCATCATTTACATGACCCCAGAGTGGAAAAGTGACTTTCTCTACGCCATTCAGTTGGGTGAACAATACGGGATGGAAGAATCGATTAATAGCTCCCCGGGTTGGAGCGAAACAGGCGGTCCATGGGTGCCACCATCCGAAGGGATGAAGAAGTACGTTTGGAGCGAGAACATCATCGAAGGCGGCAAGCCGTTCACCGGCGTACTCGCGCACCCACCCGAAATCACCGGCGCATTTCAGAATATAGGCATTCGGGATCCGCTTGCCGGTCGTCCAGGGGCCAAGCCTGCGCCTGAATTCTATGCCGATAGCGTAGTCGTTGCTTATCGGCAGCCGGCAACAGATGTTTCGCTCGAATCCCTAAATCCGACCATCACTGCGAGCGGCGGATCTCCAAATCTGAATATACTCACGGATGGCGATCTCACAAAAACCACCGGTATTGCAATACCCCCGCCTGGAGAAAAGGCGTGGATCCAGTATGCGTTCTCTGAACCTGCAACGATTCGCGCGATCACATTGGTCGTGAACGATCCCAACAGATTCGCGTCGATGATCTTCGGCATCGCGCCGCCGGAGAAAGCATTGGAGGCCAGCGACGATGGCCAGACATGGCGTACCGTCGCGCAGATCTCTACCGGCGAATCACCGGAGACAACGATTTCATTCCCCGCGGTGACTGCAAAGTATTTTCGCGTTACGTTCCTTCGCGTGCCACCCCCTCCACCTCCAGCTTGGGCCGCCGGAATCGATCCAAAGTCATTTGGGTTGAATTTCGGCCCCGCTCCTACCGAGTATCAGATTGCTGAGCTTGTGCTTCATCCGGGTGCCCGCGTAAATCACTTTGAAGAGAAGGCAGCATTTGTGCCGGCACCAGATCTTTACGGCTATGCCACGTCGCCGGTAGATTCCAAAGATGTTGTCGATAAGTCCGACGTCGTCGATCTGACCTCGAAGATGCACCCCGATGGAACTCTTGACTGGACACCGCCTCCGGGTCGATGGATTGTGCTTCGTTTCGGATACAGCTTGCTCGGAATTACAAATCATCCTGCTACCACGGAAGCTACGGGGCTCGAAGTCGATAAGCTCAATGGTCAGGCAGTTCGCAAGTACACCGAGAACTATCTCGACAGCTACAAGGACGCTGTAGGCGCCAGCAATATGGGAACGCAAGGGCTTCACAATGTCACCTATGACAGTTGGGAAGCGGGCTCGCAGAATTGGACCGATAACATGGTCGCCGATTTCAAGCGGTTACGCGGCTACGATCCTGTTCTCTGGATGCCCGTTCTAACCGGTGAAATCGTTGGAAGTGCCGCCGAGAGTGATCGCTTTCTCTGGGACCTCCGCGAAACTATCAGCGATCTCACGGCCGATGAGCATTATGGCGTCTCGCATCAAGTTCTAAAAGAGCGGCACCTGGCCGAGTACTGCGAGTCACACGAAGAGGGCAGGGCTCTTATCGCCGATGGGATGGAAGTGAAGAAGTTCTGCGAATTTCCCATGGCTGCAATGTGGACTCAGTCTCCCGGTGTGAACAACGTCCAATATGGGTACAATGCAGACGATCGTGAATCAGCCTCTGTTGCTCATATCTACGGCCAGAACATTGCAGCTGCAGAATCCATGACTGCCGCAGCCGGCCCCTGGTTCTGGTCCCCGGCGACTCTCAAGCCGACTGCGGACCAGGAATTTCTCAATGGCATTAACCGCTTCTACATTCACGAGTCAACACATCAACCGCTTATCGGAAAAGCCCCGGGACTGACACTTGGCCCTTTCGGCCAGTGGTTTAACCGCAACGAGACCTGGGCTAGTGAGGCGGGGCCGTGGGTGAGTTATCTTGCGCGCAACAGCTTCATGCTCCAGCAGGGACATTTTGGCGCGGATGTAATTTACTTTTATGGCGAAGATTCGAACCTTACCGCAATCTATGCGCATAAGGCGCCAGAGCTTCCCTCAGGATATGGATTCGACTATGTCGATGCGGACGCTCTTATTCACACACTCAAGGTTGGTGCTGATGGACGAATCACAACGCCTGGTGGTGTGAGCTATCGTTTGCTCGGGCTTGCGCCGTATAGCCAGCACATGTCGCTTCCTGTGCTGAGGGCCATCTACTCCTTGGTAAAGGATGGTGCCACCGTTGCCGGGCAAAAACCCGACGACGATCCAAGCCTTGCCGACAACCAGAGCGAATTCCATAATCTCTCGAATGTGCTCTTTGGCGATGGCACCGGAGTTCGTCACGTCGCGAAGGGAACAGTCTATGCAGGCCAAACTGTGGCCGAAGCGCTCACAGCCTTGAATGTGCCGCCCGACTTCGACTATTCGAAATCTGGGACTGAGGCGAATCTCCAATTTGTTCATCGAAAACTATCTGATGCCGATATCTATTTCGTAGACAACCACGGCGAAAGTCCAACTGAAGTTGACGCCACCTTCCGCGTCGCGGGGCGTGTGCCCCAACTTTGGCACGCAGAAACCGGCAAGATGGAACCGGTCTCCTATTCCATCGCCAATGGCCGAACGACGATTCCGCTACGGCTCGAGGCATGGGGCGCCGTGTTCGTGGTGTTTCGCAAGCCAGCGATTAAAACCTCGCTCACCCTTCCGGCAATCACCGAAACACCAATAGCGACGGTGAATGGTCCATGGAAGGTCAGCTTCCAGCCCGGGCGAGGGGCGCCGGACTCCATCACAATGGATGAGCTTTCAGACTGGAGTCAGAGCGAAAATCCAGGAGTGAAGTACTTCTCCGGCGAAGGAACGTACACCATAGAGGTGCAGGCAAGTCCCGAATGGTTCAAGAAGGGCACACAGCTGTGGATCGACCTGGGCAATGTCAAGAACCTTGCGGTGGTGACTGTGAATGGAAAGCCGCTGGGAGAAGTCTGGCATGGGCCGTATCGAGTAGATGCAACGTCCGCTCTCAAACCCGGATCAAATGAGATTTCCGTTGAAGTGGTGGATTCATGGGTGAACCGCCTGATCGGTGATCAACAGCCGGGGGCAACCCAGTACACATTCTCGGATGTGAAGCCTTACAAAGCGGACTCTCCCTTAACCCCTTCGGGTTTACTGGGGCCAGTGACGATAATCCGCACGGATGCTCACTGAGAAGCAAGCTAATGCATTGGCAAGAGAGTGATCGGTTCTCCGCCTTAAACCGGCAAGAGTGACGTAATGGGCAGGAGTATTTAACGATCAATCGCGGTTCGTCCCTGTGGGCACAATCACGACGTTCGAGAAGGAGCGAGGTTTCAAAGTAGCCAAATGATGGACAAGCAGAAACTGGTTTCCGAAGCCCTTGACAATCTGCGGATCGAGTTGCCGTCCTGGGGTTTTGCCAACACCGGCACACGGTTCGGAAAGTTTTTGCAGGCTGCCGCGGCAACTACCCTGGAAGACAAATTCAGCGATGCGGCTCGGGTGCACCGGCTCACGGGTAGTTGTCCGACCATTGCTCTTCATGCGCAATGGGACCTGCCCAATGGAATCGACGATGTACCGAGGGTGCTGCAGCTTGCTCAAGCTTTCGGTATCCGTGCCGGGTCGATTAATCCCAACCTGTTTCAGGACCAGGAGTATAAATATGGCTCAGTCTGCAATCCTGATCCCACCGTTCGGCAGCGTGCTATAGATCATATTCTCCTCTGTATCGAGATTGCGAAGCGGTTGGGTTCGCGCGACATCTGCCCCTGGTTCGCGGATGGCTCAAGCTATCCCGGTACGCAGAGCATTTACAGACGCATAGGTTGGATTGAGGAGGCTGTAAAGGTTGCGCATGCCCATCTTGATCCCGATCAAAGACTGTTGATCGAATACAAGCCATTTGAACCGTTCTTCTACCACACCGACGTGGCCGATTGGGGAATGGCTCTCTCGCTGGCTCAAGCGGCGGGGCCGCGCGCGCTTGTTCTCGTAGACACCGGGCATCACTACCAGGCGCAGAACGTCGAGCAAATTGTGACGTGGCTCCTTCACCTCAATCTTCTCGGGGGTTTCCATTTCAATGATCGGCGCTATGCCGACGACGATCTGACCCTCGGTTCGATCGATCCCTATCAGGTGTTTCGTATCTTCCATGAGATTCTTAACTACAGATTCGAGACCGGCGCTACCGCGGATGTAGCCTTCATGATCGACCAGAGTCACAATCTCAAAGGCAAGATCGAGGCAATGATTCAGACGATATGCACCGCTCAGGAGCTTTATGCTCGTGCCGCATTGGTCGACCGGGAACGCCTCGTTGCGGCTCAATCTGCGTGTCATCTGATTCGCGCGGAAGAAATCTTCCGTAATGCGTTTTGGTTTGATGTGAAGCCGCTCGTCGTTGAGTGGCGCCGGTCGAAGGGATTGCCGAGTGATCCGCTCGAGGAATTTGACAAGAGCGACTATCTCGAACGTATTTCGGCCGAACGGGAAGAACGAAACATGAAGGCAATCACGAGCTACGCATAGAAATGGGCGTATGGCGCTGCAAAACCGGTCCTCGTCTTACTGGCCGCAAACCGCGCCATGAGGATTCCATTGACCAGCGATGGCAGCGGGCGACGTCCCAATACTTATATCCAAGTTAGCTGGTTCGTCCAAGAGAAGAGTTCCCGCTGCTTCGAGAGGTTTTTATCCAAGGTAGGCACTCTTATCGACCTTCCAACTCGTTGAAGGAGCGGGCTGGTTGTTCAATCAAACCGATTGGTCTATGAAAATGTTGCGTTCCATTTGCCACCTTGGGGATGAAGGATGAGCGGTCTTCGAAACGATGCTAAGAGTGCAGCGCGAACGCTGCTGAAGAACCCCGGATTTACGGTCGCTGCTATAGCCGCCCTCGCATTGGGCATCGGGGCCAACACCGCGATCTTCAGCGTCGTGGATACGGTTCTGCTGAAGCCTCTCAGCTATCCCCTCGGCACTCTCACAAAAAGGCTGAAAAAACGTTGGTTCTTGCCGGCGTGCAGACTTTCGAGGATGCGAGCGGCAGTCGCTTTGAAATCCGGGATGGGGGAAACTTCTCCGTACCTGCAAATTCAATTCATCAGACGTGGGCGGCAGCTGGGACGGTGACGCTTTCCGTTCTGGAA
>DATJSB010000049.1:0-8495 GCA_035504315.1 Occallatibacter sp. | reverse complement strand
CAGGCCGGCCGGCACTTCGCTGCCAGGAATCGGCCCCGGCCTCGACGCCGCCGGGAATGCGTTGCCCGACCCCGGCGCAAGTCCCGCCGGCGTTACGGCCTCGTCGTGGGAAGCTGCGCCGCCCACCGATCCTGAAACGGCGGGGTTCGACGAGACTCCCCTGCCCTTGCCGCCTTCTGCCACCGCCATGCCGACCCGCGGCGTGCGAAACGCGGCGCCCACTTCGGTCGCCTGAAATCCTTCGTCAATCAACTCCGTAATCGCGCGGTACGCATTCGCTCCGTCCGCAAAAAACCCAACTACAATGCGATCTTCCGCGTCGTCGCTGCTGCCCAACGTCATAAGCACCTCTTCCTGCTGATTCTGTGGCCTTCTGTGGCCCGGGAACCGCTTTGTATTGGGATGCCGGGTATTGAGTCCGCGTTTCCGGGATCAGCCGGCGCCCCCCAACTTCCTCCCCGATCTCCATCTCTCGGTCGAGGGCAACTTTCCCCTGTACAACTGTGCCGGACAGATGACCGAGAGGCTGAGTCGCGGTTTGCTAAAAAACTGGTTCTGTTTGCACCCATCGATGTTTCCTTTATTTTGTGTGCGTTAACGCACTCTCACTTGCACCCGAACACCTCATTTGCAGACGAAAGTCCAGCAATTTGCCAGCAGATATTTCCCCTCCTGTTTCCCCTCCTCGTTATCCGTCACGCAAAAATCAGTCCGGGTTTCGAGCCGAATTCGCCTATAGCGGACAAACTGCCCTCGAGGTGGCACTGAACCTGAAACCTGATTACCCGGACATAGACGCCAGGATTAGATGTGAGGTTACGGCTCTGCATGATTACCTGCTTCGGTTTCCAGTGAAGACAAGACCGGACCGTGCCAGAGGGCCCTGACTCGGGCGGACCAGAGATGTCCAGGTTCAGTACGGTGAAGTTGTGGGCAGGACAGAATTGTTTGGAGCGCGAGGCTGGCGCTGCCTGTGTGGGCCGGCCAGCAGGCTCGAAGCTAAACCATCAGCTTTTATCTACCTCAGAGCGACTCGTAGAATCCTTTGAATGTCAGACCGATGAGCACCAAACGCGATCCAGTCTCTGACCTCGAGCGGCAGCACCCTGCGTGCCGTATCAGTGAGGGCATAGGGCCCCTCATCCTTCGGCGACGCACCTATCTCCTTTCTGATCCAGCCGCTTATTTCCAATTTGGTAATCGCCATGGAGACCGATGCTTTAGAGACGAATCGTATCGCAGATGTTCTGTCCAGCACTTGTTTTGTCAGAGCCCGCATCCTCTTCGGACCACCTTCGCGCAACATCGTCAAAACCAGTAATTGAACAAACGCTTCAAGCAGATCGGACTTTCCCACAGTAGTCATAGTGCCCCTGACGTCTCGCGCTACGAACAACAATTGTGACCCAGGGTCTGGTGGTCGTGCCCTTGTCAATTCTGGTCGAGTCACGCTGCTCATGAAGACGGGCTACCTCTGCTAAGAGCTGTGCCTGCTATCTTGGTGCGGACGGAGCGATGAAGGAGCAGCTAAACGCAACAGCAGCTCTGCACAGTGTACGGCTCATTGCAAACACCACTCAATTAAAAACCGGAGTGTGACAACTGGCCATGACCACTTCTCTCAAAGATGTAACTTGGCCTTGCGCAGCTACCACACCAACGCTGTCACCGCCTTATTGAAGTAGCGATTTGTCGACCAAGTGGCTAGGCGTGAAACCCTGAAAGCGGCTATTGCCATGGGTCGCGTTGAGCGACCATGATACACGCGCCTGAAGATAAGAGGCAGTGTGTGCCCATTACCGATGCCGAATATCGGAATTGGTCGCACTATTGGCATGCCTCACATCGCTGAAGCACGAAAGAAGCGATGGTCGTCCCATTCTTACGGAGGCTAAGTATGAGATTTGCGAAGTCAGTGATTGTCGTGATGGTGTTCGCCGCGGCGTTCGTCGGCACCTCCTGGGCGCAGGAGAACGCTGAACTGACGGGCTCGGTAACAGATCCGACCGGTGCGGTTGTACCCAACGCGAAAGTTAAAGTCACCAACACGGCGACGGGGGAAATACGAACGGCAACAACGAACGGTGACGGCCTCTACGTTTTTGCCGCGATGCACATCGGAAGCTACAACCTGCAAGTGGAGGCGCCAGGCTTCACAAGCTATAAGAAGACAGGCATTGTGATGAATGTGGCCGCGACGGTGCGCGAGGACGTTTCTCTGCAGGTTGGGGGGGCCAGTCAAACGGTGACGGTGCAGGCGAATGCACTGCATCTGCAGACAGAAACCAATGAAGTGAGCAACCTGATCACGGGGCAGCAGATCACGCAGCTGGCCACCAACGGCCGCAATATCGATGAGCTCACCACTCTGGGCACCGGCGTCTCCGTCTCGTCGATGATGCCGTCCTTCAATGGGGTCACGGCGCAGGGGAGCAACGCCGAGATCAGCTTCAACGGGATGCGTCCCGGCCATAACGACTTTCTGATCGACGGCGGCGAAGTGTATGACCGCGGGAGCGGCGGCAAACTGGGAGTGATGCCCTCGCCGGATGCTCTGGCCGAATTCCAGACCCTGGACAGCAATTACGCGCCCGATTATGGAATCAGTTCGGGAGGCACGATAACGCTGGTGCTCAAATCCGGCACCAAAGCCTTCCATGGCGGCCTCTGGGAGTTCAATCGTAACGACGACTTCGATGCTGACAGTTACTTCTCCAGGCTGTCCAATACGCCCACGCCGGAGCTGCGGCTCAATATATTCGGCGGGGATGTGGGCGGCCCGGCGTTTATTCCCGGAATCTATCCGAAGGATAAGAGCAGGACCTTCTTCTTCGTGACCGAGGAATGGCGCAAATTCATTCAGGGAGCAACTCCCAGCTTTACGAATACAGTGCCGGGCTACGATATTCCGACCGCCGGGGCAGCGTTGACCTACAGGGTGCCCCCGGGCTTCACAGAATCGCCGAACTCGGGAATCTGCAACAAAGGACAAACCGCTCCCTGCGTGCCGAACACCTCGGATCCGGCCAAACTGACGCTGTACACGCAGGATGGGCTGACCATCGGCAATTCGTTCCCGGGCGGCGTGATTCCCGCCAATCTGATCGATCCTAATGCCGTGCTGTTCATGAAGACGGGAGCGATTCCGGCATCGAACACGACGGCGGCCAACGGAGCGCCGCAGTATGTGGCGTCGCCTCGGCAGCCGACCTACGTGCGCGAAGACGTGGTACGCATCGATCACGACCTCACCGACAAGCTGCACCTGATGGGGCACTGGATCCACGACCAGATGTCCCAGACCATTTATCCCGACATGTGGAGCAACGACAGTTATCCGACTACCGGCGACGTCTTCGGCAATCCCAGCTGGGGTTCAGTCATTAAGCTGACCCAGACCATTTCGCCGACGATGCTGAACGAAACCTCCTTTAACGTGAACGGCAACACCATCTCCATTACGCCGGCGGGCATTTATGCGCAGCCGTCGGGCTGGACCCAGGTGGGGTATTTCCCGGCTGCCAACAATACGGACAACCGCATGCCCTCGGTGGATCTGGGTACGCCCTACGGCACGAACTGGACGATTAACTACTGGCCCTGGAAGAACTCCTTCCTGGACTATCAGCCGCGGGATGACTTTTCGTGGACGAAAGGCAAACACGCCCTTAAGTTCGGCGTTGCTTACATGCGCAATGACAAGAACCAGCAGCAGCAGGCGGATACGCAGGGGGACTATTCCTTTGGCACCGACTTTTCCGGTGATGCTTATGTGAACTTCCTGCTGGGTATGGCCGACAGCTTCCAGCAGCTGGAGAGCATAGAGACGTTTCACTGGATCAACAACACCTATTCCTTCTACGGAATGGATAACTGGCGCCTGACGCCGCGCCTGACCCTGAATCTCGGGCTGCGCTACGATGGGCTGCCGCACGTTTACAACAAAGAAAACATGACGGCGAACTTTGTGCCTTCGGCATTCAGTACCGGCAGCGAGCAGGTGCCGAATGCGGCCACGGGGGAGATGAATCCCAACGGACCGGGGTTTGCGAATCCGACCAACGCTCCGGCGCCGTTCTATCTGGATGGGGTGGAGCTTGCCGGAAAAAATGGATTCCCGCGCGGGTTGGTGAAGAACGATTACTGGACCTGGGAACCTCGACTGGGCTTTGCCTACGATTTGTTTGGCAACGGCAAAACGGTTCTGCGCGCCGGCACGGGAGTCTTCTACGAGCGCGTGCAGGGTAATGATATCTACGGGACGGACACCAATCCTCCATTCGCTTATCGGCCCCTGGCGGACCAGGTGTATTTCAGCAACCCCTCTGTGAGCGCCATCAACGGACAGACTGCCTCAAAGCCCGTCTTCCCCGCGAGCATGGGAACCCTCAACAACTACTATCCGAATCCGGGCACCTTGCAGTACAGTTTGGGCATTCAGCACCAGCTTGCGCCTTCTGTGGTGGTGGCGGTGCAGTATGTCGGTTCGGGCGGCTGGAACCAGGACGTCGAGCGTCAGATCGATACGCTGCCGTTGAACGATATTACCGATCGCGAGGCCGTCAACAAGGGTGCGAATGCGAATCTGTACAGAATGTTCCCTGGGTTCTCCAGCATTCAGGAAGACGACAACTCCACTAACTTCAACTACAACTCCCTGCAGGCGGCCTTCAGCATGGAAAACAAGCATGGGCTCACGCTGCACCTGGACTATACGTGGGCGCATGAGATCGATATTCAGAGCGACGATCTGAGCGGCACGCTCTCCGACCCGTTCGACCCGAAGTACGATCGGGGATCGGGAACCCTTGACCGGCGCAACGTTTTCAGCACCAACTACATCTACGACATGCCGTTCTTCCTGCACTCCGGCAGCATGCTGGAACGCAGCGTGCTCGGAGGCTGGGTGATCTCCGGCATCACTCAGGCGCAAAGCGGCGCCCCGCAGGCCGTCACCTATGGTCCGGACACGCTGGGGCTGGGGGGCGGGACCTCCAATCGACCCAATCTGACGGGCAGCGCGGGGGGGCCCAAAACGCGTCAGGCATGGTTCAACACCAGGGCGTTCTCGGCTCCGGTCGCTCCCTGGAACGGGGGACCGAACAATGGCTGGGGGAATGCCGGCAAAGATGCCGTCTACCTTCCTGGCCTGGAAAACACCAATCTGAGTCTGTTCAAGACGTTTGCGCTGGTACCAAATGAAGGTGCGCGGCTGGAGATCCGTTTCGAGTCGTTCAATACCTTCAACCATACCGAGTGGAACGGCGTCGACACAGGGTTTACCGACGGCAACTTTGGCGAGGTCACCAGCACCTATGACCCGCGCGAGCTGCAATTCGGGGCGAAGTTCCTGTTCTGAGCTGACCCGTAGCATTACCGATCGCCGTGGAGTAGAAGCTCCACGGCGTTCCTCT
This sequence comes from Occallatibacter sp., assembly GCA_035504315.1. Lineage (GTDB taxonomy): Bacteria > Acidobacteriota > Terriglobia > Terriglobales > Acidobacteriaceae > Telmatobacter. The sequence continues at coordinate 3,081 of DATJSB010000049.1, read as the reverse complement.
TGCGGCGATGCCGAGGGTAACCAGGTCATTCCTTCGCTGCCTGGCGATACCTGATTTCTCCTTTCCCGCTGTGCATCCGGGATTTGCTGTCACGACAGACGTGCAGGTCCGAGCCGTCCTCCCCGCCAAAATCTCAGACATTAGATCGAGCCTGTCGAGGACTGCCTCGGCGATCATGCGCTCATTGAGCTTCAGATGAGAAACTTGTTGCTCGAACGAATCCGTCTCAGCGGATTTGAAGATCCGCCGGGATCGGATGAGTTTCCTTTCATCACTGAGCAGAAAACCGGGTGGCCCAATCCACGATCACGCCCAGCGCTGCGGGCGACATCGTCTCTTCGATGTCGTTGTACTCGTTCGGGGCACCCGTGGTCGCATCCTGCATCAGGTGATTCTTTCCCGGCAGCAAAACCACGACTGCGTTGGCGTTGCTCTTCAGCGCCTTGCTCGCTGCCACCAGATCTTCCATCCCTGGCACCTGCACATCCAGCGATCCATACATCGCCAGCACCGGCACGCTCAGCCTGGCAAGTGCGGGAGCAGGGTCGTAGGCGAGGAAGTACCTCTCCCAGGCGCTCGTGACATCCTGAGCAAGGGTTTTGGCCTCGTTCTCATCCACCAGCTTTTCCGCAACTCCTTCAGCGACGATGCGCTGAGCGCTCTCGAGCGCCGCAGAAGCGGACGGAGCCGCAATGACTGCGTCGTACAGTGTCTGATCGAAAATCATGCGGCGCGCAATGTAATCCTCAGGTGCACCGTACGCTCTGGCCGTCATGGCGGATTGCAGGACGAACAGCTTATCCCCGCGAAGAGCGGGGCCGGCGATCATCACGACAAACGCAACCTTGCTGTCCGAGACGGCAACCATCGGCGCAATGATGCCTCCTTCCGAATGGCCAAGAATGCCCACGCGTCGTGAGTCGATCATCGGCTGCGCGCAAAGCCATCGAACCGCCGCGTCCGCATCGGAGGCAAAGTCTTCCGTAGTAGCCGCGTCGAAATTGCCTGTTGAGCCGCCTACGCCGCGCTTGTCATAACGCAGCACCGCAAACCCCCTGCGGCTCAATGCATCTGCGAGCACTACAAAGACTTCGTGACCCGATACCTCTTCATCGCGAGTGTTGTGGCCGGTGCCCGAGACCAATACGACTGCCGGAAAGGGCCCGCTCCCCTCAGGCAGACTCAGCGTCCCTGCCAGCCGGTTGTGCGCCAAAGCGTTCTCGAACACCACTTGCCTCTGCTCATAGGGCAGCAGACCCGCAGCAATCTTCTCCTCCTGGGGCCTCCGATGAATAGCGCGACCGGGATCGGCCTGGGTAGACGGCCTTAAAGACAGCGCGTAGTCCTGCTGGAAATGGAGCGTTCCGTTCCACGCATGCTCCTGCGCACTCCAGGTGCCGTCATAGGTGAGGCTGAGTTTGGTAACAGCGAGATGCAGGTGCGGCCCGTTGAATATAACCTCATCCAAATCGGTCCGGTTACCGCTGGCGTTCGTGAGATATCCGCTGAATCCTGAGCTTGTCTTGTCAATGTGAATGCGAACTTTGAAGCCGCTGTTCAATTGGCCGATCCAGTCTCCTGTGGCATCCTGAGCGGAAGCGGGCACAGCGAGCGCGCAAAAGAGCAGCACGAAAGGGCACAGCGCATGACAAATCTTCTGCATGGGAGCGGTACGGACCCCGGATGTGAAATGTTCCTGAGAGTATCTCATGCCGAGTCGCCCCTGGACGCTGTTCGGAGCAGCAGGCTCTCTGCTACTCCGAACGCAGGGCGCGTACCGGATCGAGATGCGACGCGCGCCAGGCTGGGTAAACACAGGCTGCTCCCGCGGCGAGCAGCAGAGTCAGGACGACGGACACGAAGACAATGCCATCAAGGGGGCTGGTGTCGTAAAGAATCGACGCAATCAGGCGCGTGGAGGCAGCGCTGGCGGCAATACCCAGCAGCAAACCGAGCAGCGCGGGCCGCAGTCCGTCCAGCAAAACCATTCCGAGCAACCTGGAACGCTCGGCGCCGAGTGCAATGCGCACGCCTATCTCGACGGTTCGCTGGGTAACCAGATAGGCCAGCACTCCGTAGAGACCTGCAGCGGCCAGCAACAGGGCGAGGACCGCAAAGGCGAGCGCGAGAGTGGCGCTGAAGCCGGAGTTTGAAGTCGTGTCACCGATCACCTGCTCCATCGTGAGGACCTGCTTCACCGGCAAATCGGGATCGAGCCCGGCAAGTACTTTTTGGACTGGCAGGGCCAGCGCGGCTATGTTGCTGTCGCCCCGAACCACCAGCGTGACATCTCCGGTGGCGCCGGGGATGCCGGACAGGATAGGCAGCCACATCATGGGACGAGGGGGCTTGCCGATGCTGTAAGCGTTGTCGCGCACTACACCGACGATCTCGTAGCTCTCTCCCTGCGGCGTGCGCCACTCGATGCGCAGGTGTTTTCCGATGGGGTCCTCGTGCGGAAAATCCTGGCGAACCAGCGTCTGATTCACGATGACGACCTTGTCGCGCCTGAGCCGCTCATTCTCTCGGAAGAAGCGTCCACGCAGGAGCGGTATACCGATGGCGGAGAAATAGCCGGGATCCGCGGTGCGATAGGACGCAAAGATGTGCTCGCCGGAAGGCAACGGCGGATGTTCCGGAATCCACACTTCGCGGTCGCCGTAATAGCCGCCGCCGGGGACCACGTTGGTGAGGCCGGCAGCGCGCACGCCCGGCAAAATGCGAACCTTCTCCAGCAGGCGGGTGTCGAAGGCTACCATCTCCTCGGGCTTTGCGTATGTGTTGCCACGAAGAAAGAAATTGACCGTGAGCACATTCTTCGTTATGCAGCCCACATCCTGCGAGCGCAGAAGCAGGAAGCTGCGATAGAGCAGTCCGGCAGTGACGAGCAATACCACGGTGAGCGCAACTTCCGCGGTCAACAGAGATCTGCGGAGCGATGCGCGCGAGGCGCCGGCGCTGGTGCCTCGCGATCCCTCCTGCAGGCCGGCAAGGATCCCGGCACGCATTGCGGACAGTGCGGGAAACAATCCGGAGAGCAGCCCCGCGAGCAGCGTGACGCCGGCAACGAAGGCCAGAACC
>DATJSB010000048.1:0-32552 GCA_035504315.1 Occallatibacter sp. | reverse complement strand
CCCGACGAAACCGGTCGCTTTTCGCAGGCGCGCACCAGTCCGTTCAGCACCTTGTGCCGGTCGAACCGCTCGCGGCGTCCGTCTTTCTTCACCACCATGTAAGGAATCTCGTCGATTCGCTCGTAGGTGGTAAACCGGCGGCCGCAGCTCTCGCATTCGCGCCGCCGGCGGATCGAGTCAGCCTCCTTGCTCTCGCGCGAATCAACCACGCGATCCTGCCCGAAACCGCAATATGGACACTTCATGCTATGAGGATTCTACGGCATCGAGCGCCATGCCAGGCCGCGTCCGGAGCTCAAAGAACCGGTATCAGCAGGGCCTTGCTCGCGACGGCGGTAAGGCCGTCCAAAGTGCCCAGGAAAGCGGCGGCAACAGGAGTCGCGCCAGCCAGGTTCCACAGCAACTCAGCGTTGTTCCACGCTGCTTCGCGCGCCGCAGTAACGTTCCATGCCGCCAGCGTGTCTTCCAGCCGGCCCACAGGCGGCAGCGCATCGCCCAGCAGTCCTGCATGCAGGGTCTGCTTGGCCGCATCCATCAGGCTGTCTAGCGTAGTGTTGATGGCCGTGTAGTCGTTGTATTGCTCGGTGCCGTGTTTCGGCGCATCTTCTGTCGCCTGGCATATGCCCAACACCGCTTGCGGAAGATCGTGGTTGATATGCGCATTCATTCCGGCCACAGCGAACTGAATGCGCGCAATCCCACCCACGTTGCGCACCGCAAATAGCGCCTGCCAGCAGCCCGGTGTCGCAGTTCCCGTCAGCGAGTCTTTCAATGCGTTGAGGTAGAAACTAGCAAACCGCACGTCCAGCGCGGCAATCCACTCGGGATTCAAAAATCCGTCCGCGCCGCCTTCCTGTAACTGGCAGCGCGCCTGGACCGCCTGCGTCACCTGCAAATAGAGCCCGTTGAACCATTTCAGTCCATCGCCGTCAACGCAAATGGCCTGAATCGTTTCCAGGGCTTCAACCACATCCGCAACGGTCTGTGGAGTCGTCGCAACAGCGGCGGCGAGCTTGGCGTCGTAGGGGAACATCGAGCCTCATAATAGCTCGGCATGTAACAAAATGGAAAGCAACTTGTGAATGGCTACGGCGCTGGAATCTGAGAAATAATCCCCTGATCGACGCTTCCTTTCGGGCCGTCTTTCCTGTTGGCCTCGACACCGTCTCCCGTTGTCGCCTCAACTTCTCCGCGGTAGCGGGGCAGGCACTCGGGATGGTTCTTCTGTATATATCCAATCAGTTTCTCGCGCACCAGGCAGCGCAGGTCTCACGCCTGCGAGCTATGCCCCGCGCACTGCATCACTCCCAGAAAGCGGACCCACGGCCCCACCGCCTCGCGATACTGGTGCGCCATGATGCGCGAGATTTGATGCAGGTGGGTCAGGTCGTGCGCCGGCCATGTCGCGAGAAACTGAGAGAGTGTCACTGAACCCAGCAACGGGTGCATACCGCGGCGATTCATGTCTTCCGTTCCAAGGTGCAATGCGCGAAGCTCGGCGAGATTCTTCGCGCGCTGATCTCGAAACTCATCCAGCAACTCGTCCAGCGATTTTTCGGCACCGGAACGCGGGGAACCCTCGCGGTCGAGTGGCTCAAACGTGCGCCCCTCGCCAAATTCCAAGATCATTCGCAACCGAGGCATAAAGTCCACGTGCTCGCAGTGGAGCAGATGAGCCATCACGCTGGGCACGTTCCAGGTCTCGCCACCTTCATCGCACTCGGTCCACTCGGCAGGCACACCGCGTAGCAGCGCATCGAGCGCAGCCGGCGTGCGTTCAAGCATGGCAATCGTGTTTTCCAACTTGTGCTCCATCGAATCTCCTTAACCCCCTAAGCCCCTAAATCCACGCTTCTAAAACAACAGCGGCCCAGGAACGTTCGTTCCTGGGCCGCTGCCGGTGATCTGTTGGGATTGGACTAAGGCCATCGCGCTGCCGCGACTGCCAGGGACCCGGCGGAAGACTCAAGCCGCTGGGGCTAACTCTGGGGCTTGGGCGCGATGCCCTAGGCCTCAGTCACCTCACGTACCGTACTACTTGGTAATTCAATCTTCATAGGCTGGATCATCCTCCTTTCCCGTGTAGACCCAAGGTACCCGAGGCCGGGTTGCGAGTCAAGAGGGGGCGTCGTCAGCCGCCCTTTTTCAACGAAGCAATGTTCTTGCTCGCCTCCCGGTAGCTTAACCCCGAGAGCCTGTCTCTTGCGTTGTTCAGATATCTTTCCACCGAGCGCCAATCATGCCACGCGTAGTCCCTCAGCGCCCAGCCGATCGCCTTGCGGATGAAGAACTCGCTCTCCGGCGCGAGCAGGTCTGCGTACCTGAACAGTCTCGCCGTATCGGTCGCGTCTCTCATCCCCAACTGGTGCAGCATTGCAATGCGCCGCACCCAGAAACTCTCGTGCTTCACCGCGCGATCCATCTCGCGTCGTCCCTTGGCTCCCTCGCGGCGCGCGATGCCACCCACGATCTTAGGAAAACAATCCACCGTGTCCCACCATGATTTTCTCTGTGCCAATTCGAGCAGCCACGGCAGATCCTGGAGCGACAACGCAGCCTGATGCCGGACCAGCAGATCCGCGGCCGCATACTGGTATTCGCGCTCTTCCCTCTCCCATAGCGCAAAGGCCGCACTCTCGAGCGCTGCAGCTTCAACGGGCGCAAATCCGCGAGTCAGCGCCTTCACTGCCTCGCGCCGCTCCGGAGTGGTAATGCCCAGGTACTCAAACTTGCCGCGCATGTAGGAGCGCATTTCTGCAGCCTTCGCCACATCGGCCAGCGGCGCCAGCGCGGCCTCAACCGCCCGGCTAAACTCCTTCGCGCCCGTCCCCGTCTTCCTTCCCGTCATCGATCTAACTCTCCACTTTCACTGCAACTGGTTTCTTCGCACCTGCCGTGGTAATCATCACCACGCTCGCCAGTACGCAGGCGCTGCCTGCAATCGTGCGCTCGCCCAGCGGCTCAGCGGCTGCAAAGTAACCCAGCAGCACCGCGATCACGGGATTCACATAGGCATACGTGCCAACCTTGGTCGGCGAATAATGGTGAAGCAGCCACACATACGCCGTAAACGCGACAATCGAGCCCGCAACAATCAGGTAAAGCAGCGCCAGCCACGCGCGCCCCGAGACTTCCTCCGGATGAAACCCCGCAAACTCGCCGCGCATCGCCGCTACAGCCGCCAGCAACACTCCGCCGGCCAGCATCTGCGCGCCCGAGCTCATTGTTTTCGCTTTTGGCAGAGGCAGCTTGCGCGAGAGTGCCGAGGCCAGCGACCAGTTGATTGCGCAAATAATCAAGGTCACCGCACCTGCACGGTCGATTGGCTCGCCGTCCAGGTTCAGCGACCGCAGCACAAGAACCGCCACGCCGCAGAACCCAATCGCCAACGCCGCTGCCAGCCGCAACGTCATCCTTTGCGTGCGCAAAATGAGAATCTCAGACAACGCCATGAACGCCGGAATCGTTGCCAGCATCACAGCCGCCAGGCCCGACGGCACGCGCTGCTCTGCCCAGAACAGCAACCCGTAGTCCCCGACGAAGATCAGAGCGGCAAGCAGCGTGGCCGATCCCCACTGTTTGGCCGTGGGATTGCGCTCGCCTTTGAACAACATCCATAGATAAAGCGAGAGCCCCGCGACCAGAAACCGCATGGATGCGAGCAGAAACGGCGGAACCTCTGCGACACCGATCCGAATGGCAAGAAATGTCGAACCCCAGACGAAATAAATGATCCCGAACGCCAGCAGCGTCTTCCATCTCCCCGATTCACTCGCCGCGACACTCATCGCTCCCCCACTCCCAACGTGCCAGCCCTTAGTCCCTAGTCCCTCAGTCCCTGCTTTTTACCAGCTATGCAGCCAATCCTCGTCGCGCCCAATCCGCACCCGCGTGTGAAAAAGCTCGCTCAGTTTGGCTTCGGTCAGCAGTTCCTTGCGGGGCCCATCGCCCACAATCTCTCCGCCGCGCATCAGGATGATGCGTTCTATCTCCGGCAGAATATCGCCCAGGTGATGTGTCACCAGCACCAGCCCGGTGCCTTCTGCCGCAAGCCGGCGCAGCGTCTCGCGCAATTCCCGCTGCGCGGCCAGGTCGAGTGCATTCGAGGGTTCGTCGAGCAGCAGCTGCCTGGGCCGGTGAACCAGCGCCCGCGCAATCAAAATGCGCCTCTTTTCTCCGGCCGACATGGTGCCCACCAGCTGTTCCACTAGGTGCGTGGCCTCCATGCGCTCCAGCGCCTCGCGCGCGCGCTCCCGCATCTCATCGGTCACATGCAGGTTAGGCCAAAGTGTAGACGCCGAGAAGAATCCCGCCACCACCGCATCGATTCCCCGCGTCACCGCGGTGCGTTCACCCGGCAGGTCGGCGCCCACCACGCCAAAGTGCTTGCGCAGCTCGGTCAGGTCCCAGCGTTCGCGGCCAAAGATACGCACGCACATGCCCGGCTTGACGATGGGATATATCTGGCAAGTTATGGTGAGAATCAGCGTCGACTTGCCGCAGCCGTTCGGACCCAGGATCGCAACATGCTCCCCGGTCCTGATGCTCAGATTCACGTTTTGCAGCACGATGCGTTCTCCGCGCGCCACATTCACCTGGCGCAACTCGAGAAACTCCGACGCAGCGGGGCTGTTCGCCGCAATCGCGCTCTCTTCACAGGTCCCATTCGATTTGGTCGACTTGCGATCCTCCGCAGGCTTCACAGGTCCCAGATTACCGCATCGTCGAACGCAGATCTGGGCGATGTACCTGTTACATTGAAAAGGTCCTTGCCATGAGTGATCTTTCGCCTTTTCTCGTTCCCCGCGGATTCCGATTCGGCGCCGCCAAAGCCGGTCTCAAAGCGAGTGGCCGCACTGACTTCGCGTTGATCGCGGCCGACCAACCGGCCAGCGCCGCAGCCGCATTCACTTCGAACCGCGTGGTCGCGGCTCCCATCATCGTCGACAAGGAAAACCTGGCCGCGTCGGGCAATAAGGTTCGCGTCGTAGTCATCAATGCGGGCAATGCCAATTGCGCCGCGGGGCAGGCTGGTCTTGACGCGGCGCGCGCCACCTGCGACCTTGCTGCCCGCATCTTCGGCTGCCGGCCCCACGAGGTTTTTCCCTCCTCCACGGGCGTTATCGGCGTCCCGCTCCCCGTAGAGAAAATTGTTGCCGCCATGCCCGCGCTGGCCGCGGCTCTCGGTCCCGAGGCCGATCATTTTCAGGAAGTCGCTGAAGCCATCCTCACCACCGACACCGTCGAGAAGACCGCCTTTGCACGCGTCGAATACGCGCCAGTCGCAGGTTCAGATGCACCTTCGGGCGAAGTACGCATCGCCGCCCTTGGCAAAGGCTCGGGCATGATCCATCCTCAGCTTGTGCCTCACGCTACCATGCTGGTTTACGTGCTTAGCGATGCAGCCGTCGAGCCGGCCGTGCTCCAGGGCTACCTGAACACCGCCGTCGCAGTCAGCTTCAACCGCATCTCGGTCGATGGCGACACGTCGACCAACGACACCGTTCTTCTGCTTGCTTCCGGCGCCAGCGGCATCGAGGTTGGTCCCGGCAATCATGCCTTTCAGTCGGCTATCGACCAGGTGTGCACTTCGCTTGCCAGGCAAATCGTCGCTGACGGCGAAGGCGTCTCGCACGTGGTCGAACTGCGCATCGAAGGTGCCGCCAACGATTCAGATGCGCTGCGAGTGGCCAAGGCCATCGCTCATTCGCCACTCGTGAAAACCGCGTGGGCCGGCTGCGATCCCAATTGGGGCCGCCTGGCCGCAGCCATCGGCTATTCCGGAGCACAGGTCGATCCGGCGCGCATTGACATCAGATTCGGCCCGTTGCCCGTCTGCCGTGACGGCGGCTGCGCACCGGAATTCGATGAGGCCGCAGCCCACGCCTATCTCAGCCAGGAAGAGTTCTCCATCTCTATCGACCTGCATCAGGGTTCCGGTTCATGCACCTTCTGGACCACCGACCTCACCCACGAGTACATCCACATCAACGCCGACTACTCCACATGATCCCAAACTCGCGACGAGCTCCGCATGACTTGCAGCCGTTGCTCCGGATCCCGACGTTTGCCCCAATGCCGCGCTTTACCTGCCCCTCACGCACTTCGGGTTACAATCGCTGCAGCTTTTATCTGAGGATAGAGCGCACTCCATGAAGAAAAGCGAACTAAAGCCTGGCGTCGCCGTTGCGCCGCAGGGCGAATGCGAATTCTCGCTTATCCCAAACTCGAAGCTGCTCGACCTCTACGCCGCTATGCTGAAATGCCGCGCAGTTGCGGATCGCATCCCAAATAGCACTCCGCGCCGCCGCAAAGGCCCGTTCCTCATCTCCGAGGCCGTCACCGCCGGCGTCACTATCGATCTGCTCGCAAACGACGCCATCAGCCCCGCGCCTTCCGATCCCACCCCTTGTGTGCTGAAAGGTGTCGCCCTCCAGACGCTGCTGCGCTGGTGGTCCCATCCTGCCATGCGCCTTTCCGCTCATGTTGCTCGCGCTCATATCATCCCTCCGGCAGGTTCTGCGGCGGCAAGACTTGAAGCTTCCCTGCGCCTCGCCGCCCACTTCCGCTCCGCAAGCGGCGGTTCTGTGGTTGTCTTTTTTGTTGGGCCCGATGTGCCCTTGTCGAAATCGGCCGCCTCGCCCGGCCTCTCGCACCAACTTCTCGAGCCCTTCCTGCACCGGGCTGCAGCAGAGCGGCTGCCCATACTTCTCGTCGGGCAAAGCCATCAGAACGGTGAAGACCTGCTCTCCATCGCGGAACAATCCGGCGTTCCCGGCATGGCGGTTGACCGCGACGATGTTGTTGCTATCTATCGTGTAGCCTCTGAGGCGCTGTCCCACGCTCGGCGCGGGAACGGTCCGACTCTGATTGTCTGCAAACCCTGGACTGTGGGGGGCCGCAAGAACCAAGCGCGGCAGGTCCGCGACCCGGTTCGGAAAATGGAACTCTATCTCGCTGGCAAGGGTCTCTCGTCAAAGCTGGTCAAGCAGAAATTCGAGAGAGAACTCGCAGCCGAACTTGGGCTGAGAATAGAGGCTCGTGCGAGAGCGAAAAGGCCTTGAGATTTGGCCGGCCCGCCACCCGCACCCGCTACTTCGCCCTCGGATGCGTCCGGTCGTAGACCTGAACGAGCTGCGCGGTGCTCATCTGCGTGTAGCGTTGCGTCGTCGATAATCGCTCGTGCCCTAAAAGCTCCTGGATCGCTCTCAGGTCCGCACCCTCTTCAAGCAGGTGCGTGCCGAACGCATGCCGCAGCGTATGGGGATGTACGTCGGACGGCAACCCGCGCAGTACGGCAATGTGTTTTACGATCCGTCCCACGCTGCGCGTTGTCAGCCGCGCCTGCCCGCCGTGCTCAAGCCCGCGCAATTGCAGGCTTAAAAACAGCGCCGGCGTGCGCGCTTCGACTTCCGCTGCGGCCAGCCGGGCCGAGCGCTCGGTCAGGTACGCGCGCAGCGCCTGCGCCGCTGCGTCACCCAGCGGAACATACCGCTGCTTCTGTCCCTTGCCGCGCACCAGCACGGCTTCGTTCGCCCAGTGAATGTCGTCTAGGTTCAGGCCGGTCAGCTCCGCGTTGCGGATGCCGCATCCGTACAGCATTTCGAGGATCGCCCGGTCGCGCGCGGGCCAGCTCGCCGCATCTTTGCCCACCGTGTCTACCACGCGATTCATCTGCTCGATCGACGGCACACGCGGCAAATGTTTGGCCAGCTTCGGCGTCGAAACCAGGGCCGCCGCATTCTGCTCAATGTAGCCGGCCCGGGCCAGCCACTTGAACCAGCTTCTGATCGCGGCCAGCGCCCGCGCCGCAGAAGGCTTCGAAAGGCCCCGCTCATACAGCGTTCCCAGGTAAGAGCGAATGTGCGTGTGTTCAATGCGCTCCATTCCCGCTTCGGCTCCGAGTCCCGATTCAGCGCCGCTCACCCACGCCGCAAAGTCTCCAAGCTCGCGCCGGTAGGCCCTCAGCGTATGCGCCGATGCACCGCGCTCGTTTTCGAGCACGCGCAGGTACTCCCCGGCCAGCTCGGCAGGGCTCGCCGCCACCGCCGTCACGCTCATGCAATCCCCTCCAGCGGATCGCTCGTCTCGGCTGCGCTCTCCGCGTCTTTGCCTGCGCTCTCCGCCTTGCTCTCCTCAACCCTCCGCATGCCCCGCGGGTGATGCGTCCGATGCACGGCCTTCAACCGCCCCAGCGCCAGGTGCGTATAAATCTGGGTCGTGGAAATGTCCTCGTGGCCGAGCAGCAACTGCACGCTGCGCAAATCGGCGCCGTGTTCAACCATGTGCGTGGCGCAACTGTGCCTCAGCATGTGCGGGCTGGCGCTGCCGTTGGCCATCTTCACCAGATGCCAAACCCATTGCCGCGTGAGCGGCATGCCGCGCAACGAAAGAAACAGCCGCGCGCTGTCTTTGCGCTGATTGCGCCCGCCGCGCGCCGTGCTGATCCGGTCAAGATGCGGCCTTCCTTCTCGCAGATACTGCTCCAATGCCTCAATCGCGGAGCGCCCGAGCGGCACAATCCTCTCTTTGTCGCCCTTGCCACGTACCTGCACGCGCCCCGCATCCAGCGCCAGGTCGCTGGTTGAAAGCGCCGTCACCTCTGAAACCCGTAACCCGCCCGCATACAGCAGTTCCAAAATCGCCCGGTCCCTCAGTGCCGTCGCCAGCGCCTGGGGATGGTTTGCCGCCATTGCCGCGCGGCCCAGCATCTCGGCCACCTCCGGCTCGGCAAGCGATTTTGGCAGCACCTTCCACGTCTTGGGCGAGTCCACGTTTACCGTTGGATCGTGATGAATGCGCCGGTCGAGCAGCAGCCACTTGTAAAACCCCCGCAGGCAGCTCAGCTTGCGCGCCCCCGAGCGCGAATCGATCCCGTGCGCGCGCAGATGCTCAAGAAAGGCCGTCACGTCTTGCTGCACGGCCATCAGCAGCACGCCATTGCGCTTCTCAATGAATTCGGCGAACGTCCTGAGGTCGCTTAAATATGCCTCGCAGGTGAGCGGTCGCAGCCCCTTTTCAACCCTCAGGTAGGTCTGATAATCGCGCAGGAGCCCGGTATTTCCCGTCGTTTGACTGCCCGTACCGTCCACACCTTCGATTATCAGCGCGTTCTGCCTGATCCCATCGCCGCGCGCCCTGTTACCGAACCACGTTCGCCAAGGAATCAACAGTGGCACTATTGCCTTTCATATTGCGGCAACGCCTTGAACAACGCCGCTTTGCGCATTCGCGTGGTGCGCAGCGGCGCAGCCGAAACCGCATTCTTTACGGAACCTTGACGTGCAAAACGGCTGCACATCGAAGAGAATAGAGTTGGATAGATTTCGAGCATGATTGGGGAACGCTTGTCGCGTACGGAAATTGAAGCATCAAAATGGACTGCAGAGGAGTTTGAGCGGCTGGTCTTCGCGTGCCGGCCCCGCGTGGCTGTCTTTGATTGCGACGGAACCCTCTGGAGCGGTGACGCCGGTTACGGCTTCATGATCTGGACTCTCGAGCAGGGCCTGGTTTCCCGTTCCTCGAGCGACTGGATCGACAATCGCCATCGCGCCTATCGCGCTGGTGGGGTAAGTGAAGAAGTCATCTGCGGCGAAATGGTGCAGATTTACGCCGGGCTCCGCGACCAGGAGTTGCATGCCGCCGCCGCCCAGTACTTCAATGAGTTTGTCCGTCCCAACATCTTCCCCGAGTTGGTGAAACTGGTCGCCGAATTGCGCAGTAGCGGCGTTGAGCTTTGGGCCGTCAGCTCCACCAATCGCTGGGTCATCGCCGAGGGTGTCCGCGAGTTCGGCATCCCCGATGAACGCATCGTTGCCGCCCAAGTCCGCGTTGCCAACGGAATCATCACCAGCCAGCTTCTCGATGTGCCAACCGGGCCAGCCAAGGCTACGGCGCTCAGGCGCATCGGCCTGCCCCATCCCGATGCGGTATTCGGCAACTCGCTGCACGACCTGGCCATGCTGGAGATGGCCCGCTGTCCCTTCCCCGTGAATCCTTCGCCTGCTCTCATCGCCGAGGCTGCGAAACGCGGGTGGGGATACTTCAGGCCGCAAGGGGCCGAGAACCTTGATGCCGCGGTCAATGGCGAATAGCCCATTGCCGTTCAAACAAAACCCATTGCCGTTCAAACAAATAACGTGATTGGCGCTGCGCCTGCCGGCGTATCCGCTTCTTTGGCATAAGCGCATCTCCTTTGTTTCGTTTACAATAAACGCGTGCAAGACGCAGCCTCTAACGCCAGTCACCGACCTGCCGGTCCGGCGCTGCGCTTTGTGGCCGCTGCCCTCATCGTCCGTGACGGCGAGGTTCTGATCGGCCAGCGCCGCGCCAATCAACCCATGGCTCTGCTATGGGAGTTCCCCGGCGGAAAAATCGAGCCCGGAGAGAGCCCCCAGCAGGCGCTGGCCCGCGAGCTGCATGAGGAGCTCGGCATCGAAGCCACCATCGGTCCCCCGCTCATACGTATCCGGCACAACTACCGCCATGGCGGCGCCGTCGATCTGCAGTTCTTCACCGTCCGCGAATTCGCTGGCGAGATCGTGAACCAAATCTATGAGCAGATCAGGTGGGTCAAGCTCGCCAGCCTGCCCACCTATGACTTCCTCGCCGCCGACCGCGGCCTCATCAAGGACCTTGCCGCCGGCAAGCTCCTCTAATGCGTCATGAAGTAGCGCCGGGCCCCACAAGTTCCGGAAAAACTCCATGGGAGCCACTGTTTTGAAAGGGCACCACCGGCTTCGCCGACCCGCAATGGATGAAACGGGCGAAGCGCATCGAGTAGAGTGAGGTCGTGAGTTTCTTTGTAGGGCACGAGTTTACTCGTGCCGATAAAGCTCACAAGATAAGTGCGGGCTTTAGCCCCCGAGGATGTTTTTCGCGCATTCCGCCGCGCCAGATGACCCTTTCGCATCCTCTCCAGCCCGGGGGTCTTCACGTGCTGGTCTATGTCCGTGACGGGATAGCCCCGGTTGTCGTGCAAGCGTCCAAGCACGTACTCCGCACCCACTCCCGCCCCTTCACCCCCCGCTACTCTTCGCCCGCTTCCGGGTTAACGAAAATGATTCGCTTTCGCCAGGGTCCACCTCAGTGCCTTCGACCCGCGCGGCAGAACCTCAGCCTTGGACAGATCGAAATGAACAACTCCGCACCGTTCCCCGCCGTTTACCGCGTCAAAGGCGCCATTCGCACTGCGGCATTGGCAACATTAGCCACCAGCCTCATTTTTTCCGCTGGAATCGTGAGCCGGGTAAAGCTCGGGCTTCAACAGCCGTCAGCCGAAACTGCGCTCATGATTTCGCTGGCCACCCTCTGCACAGTCGTTTTCGCGCTCCACGTCTTTACCTCGAGCCTGCGCTTCACCGACGACGCTCTTGAAAAACGCTCCATACTCACCGTCGCCAGCATTCCACTCAGCCAGATCCGCGGCCGCCGCCAGATTGGTCATCGCGGCGACCAAGCCAACATCCGCTTTTACGTCATCGTCCCCGCTCACCGTTCGCTGCCCACCATCAAATTCGCTGAGTACCACGAATTCGACGACGCCTTTTACGACTGGTTCTTCAGCCTGCCCGATCTGGACGCTAAAGCGAAATAGGCGCCAGCAAGCGCCTACTCTCATCCCCTTGTTCCATCGTTCCCTTGTCCACTGCTTCTAATGTCCCGGCAACATTCCCCACAGCATCACGCCGGTCATCACGATCACGATCGCGCTTGTGGCCCACGCAATCACATTCCAAAGCCGCGAGTTCTTGTGCTCGCCCATCAGGTCTTTGCGGTTGATCAGCAACAGCATGGGAATGATGACCACCGGCAGCAGCACGCCGTTGAGCACCTGCGACAGAATTGCCACGTTGATCAATTGCGCATCGGGCAGCACCAGCACCGTAGCCGCACCGCCCACGATCAGCAGCGTGTAGAGCCAGTAAAAGAACGGAGCCTCCTTGAAGCTCTTGTCCACGCCCGACTCAACACCCAGGCCCTCGCAGACCGTGTAGGCCGTCGAGAGCGGCAGAATTGATGCCGCAAAGAGCGACGCATTGAACAGCCCGAAGGCGAACAACAGAAACGCGTAATCGCCGGCCAGAGGCCGCATCGCCTCGGCCGCGTCGGCCGCCACCTGGATCGCGCCCATGCCGTGCACAAATAGCGTGGCTGCGCAGGCTACCACGATGAACCATGCAATCAAATCGGTGAAGAAGCAGCCCACGATTACGTCGAGCCGCGACGCCGAGTAGTCCTTGACCGGGATTCCCTTCTCCACTACCGACGACTGCAGATAAAACTGCATCCACGGCGCAATCGTGGTTCCCACCACGCCGATGGCCATATAGATATACGATTTGTCGCGCCACACCGATTTGGCCGGCAGGGTCACCGTGGCCACCAGCGCCTCATGCCAGTCTGGGTGCGCCAGCAGGCCGGCAAAGATGTAGGCAATGTATACGCCTGACGCAACCAGAAAAATCTTCTCGGTGCTCTTGTAGTCGCCTTTCAGCACCAGCGCCCATACCAGGAACGCGCAGATGGGCACACTGATGAATTTCGACACGTGAAACAGATGCAGCGATCCAGCAATGCCGATGAATTCCGTCACCACATTGGTGTAATTCAGCACCACCAGCAGCACCATCATCACAAAGGTGAGCCGCAGGCCGAACTCTTCGCGGATCAGGTCGCTCAGCCCCTTGCCGGTGACCACGCCCATGCGCGAACACATCTCCTGCACCACGATCAGCGCGATCGTGATGGGAATCATGGTCCACAGCAGCGTATATCCGTATTGCGCGCCGGCCTGCGAGTAGGTGAAGATTCCGCCCGAGTCGTTATCCACGTTGGCTGTAATGAATCCGGGGCCGAGGACGGCCAGAAACAGCAGTATCCGGATTCGCCAGCGCTTCCACATCGGTGCGGATTCCCTATGGTGGGGTCATCTTATATTTGCGGCCAGGAACGGGGTTCCTCACTGACCATAACAGGCCGGGGCTGGGGGCGAAAAACCCTGAGCGAGCAAACGACCAAGCCGCGCGCCTACTTGCCGACCTGCCACGTCGCGTACGCGACGCCAACCAGCCGATTCTGTCTTGTCAGCATTTGCGGCTGCCGGTCCACTTTGCGGCTGCCGGTCCCTTTTGATCGCCCGCCAGTCCCACTTTGCGAAGGGCGACCATCCTCAAATGGCTCTGCACCACGCCACTCCGCACTGCGCTCTGCCCCGCCGGATTAAAATACGCTGTCACGATTTCAGCGCAACAGAGGAGCACCTGATGAATTCACCCATATCTAACAGCAGCCTTCGCACCCGCCGCAATCTTCTAGGCGCAATCGCCGGCGCCGTCCCAGCCGCTGCGCTTTTCGCCTCGCCCTCCGCCGCCGCGATCGCCGCGCCCGCTCCGCCCGCCGAATCTGTTCCTGACGATCTCTTTTCGCTGGCTCGCCTGCGCACCTATAAGAGCCGCCGCTCCTCCAGTTGGGACCGCACCGGCGGCAACGCTGACTCGGTTCCGGTCGAGCCCGGCGCTTCGGCCACCCTGCTCGACGTCTCCGGCCCCGGCATCATCACCCACGTCTGGTTCACCATCAACTCTGATGACCCTATGCACCTCAAGAATCTCGTCCTGCGCGCCTGGTGGGACGGCGAATCTGCGCCCTCCATCGAATCCCCCATCGGCGACTTTTACGGCCTCGGCCTGGGCGAGTACTTTACCTATCAGTCGGCCCTGCTCACCGTCGCGCCGGCCAAGGCTCTCAACTCCTACTTCGAAATGCCCTTCGCCACTGCGGCGCGCCTCACCCTCACCAACGAGGGTCCAAAACGCACCGACAATCTCTACTTCGCCGTCGACTACGTCACTCTCGCCTCGCTACCCGAGAGCTTCGGCCGTTTCCACGCGCAGTTCCGCCAGGCTGCGCCCTGCCACGGCTGGACCAACGACTGGACCAACAACTGGGACCCGGCTATCGACGGCCGCAAAAACCTCGACGGCGCCGGCAACTACGTCTTTCTCGAAGCCACCGGCCGCGGCCACTTTGTCGGCGTCACGCAATCGGTGCTGCAGAACCAGAACGAATGGTTCGGCGAGGGCGACGACATGATCTTCATCGACGGCGACAAGATGCCCACCATCAACGGCACCGGCACCGAGGACTACTACAACGGCGCGTGGGACTTTTATGGCCAGCAATTCGCCTACCAGCACAACGGCGCGCCCTATATCGTCGATCCTGAGCGCATCGGTGGCCGCTACTCACTCTACCGCTGGCACATTGAGAGCCCCATTGCCTTCGAGCAGTCCATCCGCGTCACCATCGAGCACGGCCACGCCAACCATCGCTCCGACAACTTCTACTCAACCGCCTACTGGTACCAGACCGAGCCGCATGCGCCATTTCCGGCGCTGCCTTCGGTCGCCGTTCGCGTGCCTCGCCTCTTCGATGCAGGTGGCGGAGCCGGCGAAGCGCCAGTACCGGCAAAGTAGCCAGCGCCTGAGATTTGCGGAATCAGGTGCGCGTAGAACCCAACGCTTCTAGCGGACCTCTGCCGTGAATTGGCGCTGCCACTCGTGCCCCTTCACTTTGAAGGTCTTTGCGAGAGATGGATCAGCCGGGCCCACACCAGTCACAGTGATAACCGCTGCGTTTTGATCACCCTTCTTTACATCGATACTCCTGGCAACCTGCACACCGCCATAAGGCTGAATATTCTTCTCGAGGATCTCAAGCCCTGACACGGAGCACTTGATAAGTTGGCCGCTTTCGTCGAACCAGAAACCCTCTGAATTGCTTGGGTCCAGTTCTCCATCGGGCCTCTCGGACCCGCGGACGACGCGGATGGTCTTGATGCCGTCGACGGTATCACGCTTGATTCGCCAATCGGACTCGGTCATGGTGTCAGTCGCGGGGATCGGCTCTACGATCCTCAGAATCGTCCGCAAAATGTTGGCTTGCGGCCCCTCCGCAACAACGTAGTACTTGCCTTCAGTCTCTGACCTTAAGAAGTGGCTTGATCCAAGCCACGCTTCGCGTTTCCATTCGTCTGCGCTGATCCACGTATCTTGGTAGCGGCCGGTTTTCGGGCCGTCAGGCGTTCCTGTCTGGAACTCCGCGCTCAGTACATAGGGTGCGGTCCCGCCCTCAGCCAGAAAGCTCGCCTTGCGACCGCGTTCAAAGTAGTCTTTTGCACTGAGGAAAGTCTCCATCCCCGCTGGCCGGACAGTTGTGAACCTCACTGACAGTTTTCCCCACACTTGCACCGGAACGCCGTCGCGTACAAACGGCTGGAACTGCATCGCGCGGAATCCCGCCTCAGCAGCGTCTTTAACTCCCGGATTGTCGGCGATTGGCGGAATCATCTCGCGGATGTGACCGGAACGATCGACCACGACTTCGGTCCACACCACGCCTTCCAACGGCCCCTGCTCCAGGGTCGGCCACTCGAAAGCGTTGGCTGGAAGAAGGTTCTTGCGGAGTTCAGTCTCGTTCAGCACCACTGTGTTGATCGGGTTCGCGTCGCCCCCTGGAGCGCTCGTGTCAAAGAATCCCGCCGGCGTCGAACCCAGGTCTTCCAAAACATCGACCTTTGCCTTCACCTCGATATAGCCGGAGGCCACAGTTCGCGCCACCATCCGGCCATGAAAGTCCATAAAGTCGTGATACAGTCCGCCCCACCCCGGACCGTTGGTGTAGAACAGCATCGCCGGGTCGCCGAGTAGAGCTATGCCGCCATTTCCAGTTTCCTGCGCGTCGCCGGGACCATCCGCAGCTTCCCAATTTACATTCGTCTGCTGGATAAACCCCAACTGGCCGTTCGCTCGATTGGGAATCCGCAGTTGTTTCACGTCACCGTCCTTCACGCGCGTCAACAGCACATCCATGGGAATTGGTATCGGTCTAATAATCGCCAGAGCCAATTCGCGAAGCCAGTCAGGGAAATAATCCCCGTCATTCTTCTGCCATTGGTTTGACCCATCAACAATCAGGACCTGGTGAAACTCGGGCGAACGCAACTCACGCCTCCAGCGGGTCGGTGACTCCCACCAGATCTCAATCTCTCCTGTGCGATGCGAATTGATGTCGCGCTCGTAGCTCGGCGCATACTCGGCCTTCAGGTGGAACGGCTTCGTCCCGGGCTGATCGAGCGTGCATTTTTCAACCGCTTTCTTCACCTGGTCTGCGACATTTTCCGCGGCCACACTTGCCGTGCTTATCGCGAACAGCGCAATGGCTCCCCATGCAATGATGACTTTCTTTCGCATCTACACCTCCGTCCGAACACCATTAAGACTAACCCCGTTCGGTCAGCCAAATAGGGCAGCCAGGCTTCCATGTCTGGAAATGTCGTGGATTCACTCCTACCGCTTTATAACACCGGCGCTCAAAGAGCCCGATCACCCGCACCCCGTTGCCGCTTTATCCACTCCCGCCCCACCTGCTATGCTGCGGACGCCCCAGAAAAGCGATTTATGGGAAAGCGATTTATACCCTGAACGGAGTTGAAGACTATGTGGTTCCTTGGCATGGATGTTGGCACCGGCGGCACGCGTGCCGTGATTGTGGATTCAAACGGCAAACTCATCGCCGGCGCATCCAGCGAACATGCACCCTTCCGCGCCGACCACCCCGGCTGGGCCGAGCAGGATCCGGAAGACTGGTGGCGCGCTGCGCAGGAAGCCATTCGCGGAGCTATCGCTGCAGCGCCCCAACCGCATCAACCCATTACTGCCATCTGTCTCACCGGCCAGATGCACGGCGCCGTGATGCTCGATGAAAACGGCGCGGTGCTGCGCCCCTCGCTCATCTGGTGCGACACCCGCACTGGAGCCCAGTGCGACTGGCTCAATGAAAAAATCGGCTACGAGAAACTCATCGAGCTCACCTGCAATCCCGCATTGCCCAACTTCACCCTCACCAAGCTGTTGTGGGTCAAGACCCACCAGCCCGAGATCTTCGCGAAAATCCGCCACATCATGTGCCCCAAGGACTACGTCCGCTACCGCCTCACCGGCGAGTTCGCCATCGACGTGCAGGAGGCCAGCGGCACGCTGCTCCTCGACGTCACCCATCGCCGCTGGTCGCACGAAGTGGCCGAAGCCGCGGAAATCCCCATAAGCTGGCTGCCCAGGGTCTACGAATCGCCCGAAATCTGCGCGCGCATCAGCGAACATGCCGCCTCACTCACCGGCCTCGCCGCCGGAACCCCCGTTGCCGCGGGCGCAGGCGATCAGGGCGCGGGCGCAGTGGGCATGGGAATTCTGCAGCCCGGCAGCGTCTCGGCAACCATCGGCACTTCGGGCGTGGTCTTCGCCGCCACCGCTGAGCCCACCAAAGATCCGAATGGACGCATACATACCTTCTGCCATGCGGTACCAGGCCGTTGGCACGTGATGGGCGTAACTCAGTCCGCAGGCCTCAGCCTCAACTGGCTGCGCAACACATTCTTCGCCGGACAGAAATACGACGCCCTCAATGAAGCTGCCGCCAAAGTCCCGCCCGGCAGCGAAGGCCTTGAATGGGCGCCGTACCTGCTTGGCGAGCGCACCCCGCACCTCGACCCCGAAGTCCGCGCCGGCTTTGTCGGCATCGGCGTCCAGCATACGGCGGCGCATTTCGTCCGCGCGGTGCAGGAAGGCGTCGCCTACTCTTTGCAGGATACCTTTACCCTCTTCGCCGATCTCGGCATTCCCGTCACTGTCATTCGTCTAGGCGGCGGCGGCGCGCGCGGAGGTTTGTGGCGCAAGATTCAGGCCGGCATCTATGGGCAAACCGTCGAGATACTCACCGCCGAAGAAGGCGGCGCATTCGGTTGCGCGCTCATGGCCGGAGTGGGCGCAAACCACTGGAAGAACCTCGACGAAGCCTGCGGGCAGGCTATCGAAGTTGCCGAGCGCATTACCGCCGACCCTGCCGACGTTGCCGCTTACAAGGCCGGCTACGAAAAATGGCGCAAAGTCTATCCCGCGCTGCGGAGCTTGCGCGGGTAGCGCCTTTTCTCTCGAGTCCTCGTTAAAACGAGATACTATCCTCGCCTGGATGACACTTTCGAAAGTGTCACATCTGCGCCGAACCCAGCTTCCGACTCCACTAGAATCACGGACACGCACCTCTTGATGGCTGAAACTTCCTCGTGAGAGGCAGCGGCAAGACTCACCGAGGATCTCATCATGTCCATATCGATTAAGAAATGCGAAATAAGGTATCCCGATTTCGGCTTTTCGAGAAGAGTAGTGCTTTGTGTCACGGTTCTTGCCGCGATTCCTGCGATAACGGCTCCCGAATCTCTTTTGGCCGATCCACCTCAACTTGGTGCCCAGCGATCTCGGGAAACGACGCGACCGGTTGATCCGCAAGAGCTCATGGGGTGGCTCCCCGCTGATACTGAAAGCGTTGTAGCTGCCCGCGGCCCATTTCTCATCCCCGCTGAATCAGACAAGGCCGATGATGAGAACGACCAGGCGTGGTTCACCAGGAAAGCGACTCAAACTGAAATCCGAAGCGCATTTGAGGAACTGCCCCTCGAATTATTTTATGAATTTGACCTGGCAAAGATTTTGAAGAGTTCCGAAGTGGCGTACGCGCTGCAAGGCTCACGACACTTCCGGGAGCCTAAGGGCGGCACTGAAGTGATGGATTTTGAAGGTTGCTCCATCATTGTTTTTAAAAAAGATTTGGGCGAACTGGCCGGCAGCCTTGAGCTAGCTGCAATCAGAGACGGAGCGCGCAACGATACGATCGGCGGGACGCGCGTTTTGATCAGCGAGGAGAAATCTGAAGGCGCCGTCTTCACCCGCATCCTTGCAATTCCACGTTCGAACATTATGCTTGTTGCCAACAATCGCAAATATCTGAGGGAGGTTCTGGCGCGTATGTCGCAAAAGAGCACTCCTCGCGCGCTGCCCGGTCAACTGCCCGAGTGGCAGTGTCTTGACGCGAATGCGCGGTTCTGGGGGCTCAGGCATTATGACCCCACCCAGGCAAAGCTGGACCCGACTTCACCTTTTGGAGGTGAAGGAACCCCCTCCGCCTCCAACGATTCGAAAGCTATCGGCGTACTCTTCGCGCTTGACCCGAAAAACGAACAAAGCCTCGTAATCACTTTCCTCACCGGCGATGAAGCCCGTGTGATGGCAGAGGCGAGCCGCGGGAAATCTGTAGTTGAGCCTCAGGAAGGAGTGAAGTTTGAGGTGAAGCTCCGAAGCCCCAAGCCGGGCGTCCTCGAACAGATTTACACTCTTGACCGATCAAGCACGCTGGACTACTCGATCCTGGAGATACAGTTCGCGCTTGGGCGTGGGATGAATCTTTGATCGAGTCGCGAACAGGCTCTTCAGGGCGCCGTGCCATCTGTAAGAATTTCTTTCACGTCCGCGAACACAAACCTGTCTCGCCGCACAATCTCTCCGCTCTCAATCTTCAGCGGCGCTTTGAACATCGGCCCCGCATAGACGCACGAGTGGAACTCGCCTTTCTCTCCGCATGGGTCAGCCGTGACCGGCAAGTCTCTCAGCAGCGCCTCGTCGAACTCGCGCCCCGCAAACTCTGCCGGCAACTGCTCGGTGTCAATGCAGGTGAGCCGCGCACGCAATCCGCCTGCGATCATCTCGCGGGCCAATTTGTCTGTGGGAATCTGCCATAGCGGAAACAGCGGCTCAAGCCCTGTCGGCGCAAGCTGCCGCACCCGATACGCGCGCACATCTTCAAGGAACAGATCCCCAAAAGCAACCGCCTCAATCCCTTCGTTGATGGCGCGCTGGCAGGCCTCGGCCATCAGCTTTTCGTATACTTCGTTGCTGCAGGGCCACGGCAGTGGAACCACCCACAATGGCAATCCCGCGGCTGCCGCCTGCGCCTCAAGCACCGATCTGCGCACGCCGTGCATCGCCACCCGGTCGAACTCAGAGTTCAGTGTAGCCAGCAGCGCGCAAACTTCGATCGATGGATCCTGGCGCAGAACATGCAGCGTCCACGCGCTGTCTTTACCGCTGCTCCACGAAAGAAGAACTCGCTTCATAGGACGATCATACCGGGGTGGACGCACTTCGCTCTCGCCCAACCTCAGCAATAATCCAGTGTGGTGTCCCTTCTTTTTCTTTACAGCATTCTCGGAAAGGCATCGCTCGGCGGCTAAAGCCGCGTTCATTTTTTGAGCCTTTGCGGCACGACTAAAGTCGTGCTCTATCAAAACCTCAGCGGCTAAAGCCGAAACCAACTGTGGCCATGTTGAGATTCGAGGTCACCCACCCTAGCGACAAAAACAAAGACGTCGCAAGGGTGGGGCACCCAATGTTTCATCTATCGCGGGTGGGTTCTCCTGCCGGCAGACTAATACCGCAAAGCCCAAGCCCGCCGCCAGTCACTTACGGAAATGTCTTCCAGTGGTAGTATGTGTCCAACTTCACAACCATTCGTCGCAACGCTCTCTAACCCGAGTCGGGGAAGGAACCACGATGTTCGATAGCGCAACATTCGCAATTCTCTCGGAATCGGCGATTGCCATCGTCGTATTGATTCTGCTCGTCCTCATTTTCATGTCGATTTACAGCATCGGCCCTACGCAAATCGGACTGGTTCGCAAACGATTCGGCGCAAAACTGACCGGGAATGATCCGGTCGCCTTCCATGGCGAAGCTGGCTATCAGGCCGAGTTGCTCATGCCCGGCCTTCGCTTCAAGTTCTGCCTTCTCTACGCAGTCGCCAAGCATCCGTGGGTGCAGGTGCCGGCTGGGCAAATCGGGGTGGTCATCGCTCAGGTGGGCCAGCCGACCCCCATTGGTGCAAAGTCAGGCGTGTACAAACCTGAGTTCGGCAATTTCACTGACCTCGCCACCTTCGTCGCCCGGGGTGGTCAAAAAGGTGTGCAGCGGCCGGTGCTTTCGCCGGGCATGCTGGCCCCTGTCCATCCTGTCGCATTCCTCGTCATCACCAAGCCACAGGTCTTCGGCGTTCCGATCGCCGACACCTACCGCCAGCTGGCCCACGAAACTGGCCGGCTCACCTTCGCGGCGTTCGGGCTGGATGCGTCGCAACTGGAGGTCACGCGCATTTCACTCCGGCCGGCCGAGGGCGGCAAGGTCGTCGATATGATCGGCATCGTGACAACCCTCGAAGGCCAGCCGCTGCCGGCCGGCTGCATAGCCAGCAGACTGGGAGGATACGAGGATGTCGAAGATCTCGAAAAGAAACCGGAAATCAATGACTTGCAGCTCATTGCCGCAATCCTGGGCAGCAAGAACACGCTGCATAACAACTACCAAGACTTCCAGCAATTCCTCGATGCCGGCGGAAAGATCGGCCTCCAGCACGATCCGCTTCTCTACGGCGCCTTCAACCTGAATCCGTTCCTGGTGCGCGTCGAGCAGGTGCCGATGCTGGTCGTCGAACAGGGACAGGTGGCGGTGATCAAGGCCTACGTCGGCCTGCCGACCCAGGACACCTCGGGCGCTGAATTTAAATTCGGAAGCCTCGTGCGGCCCGGCCATCAAGGCATCTGGCAGGAAGCTTTGAGAACCGGAAAGTACCCCATCAACCCTCGCATCTACGACGCCAAGGTTGTCCTCACCGCTATCCTCAAGCTCGACTGGGCCAAAGACGTCACCGGGGCTCACGGCCTCGATGCCCGCCTCGAGCCCATCATCGCCAAAAGTAATGAGGGCTTTGTCTTCTCCATCGATCTCCAGGTCCTCATCCACGTTCCCGATACCAAAGCCCCTCGCGTCATCTCCATGGTCGGCTCTATGGAAAACCTGGTGAACGAGGTTCTGCAGGCGGCCGTCGGCAACCTCTTCCGCGACAAAATTGGCGGCATGCAGGCCATCAAGTTCATCCAGACCCGCCAACTCGTCCAGGAGGAGGCATTCGCATATATCCAAAAGAAGCTCGCCGAGTACGAGATCGAAACCCGCGGCGTTTACATCCAGGATGTGGTCTACCCTCCACAACTGGTAACGGTCCTTACGCAGCGAGAAGTAGCGCATCAGGAAATCGAAACCTTCAAAATGCAAAAGCAGGCGCAGGACCAGCGCATTGAGACTGAGAAGGCTCGCGGAACCGCGGACATGCAGGCGCAATTGGCGCAAGCCGCAGTCGGAGTCGACATCAAGAAGAACAACGCCGAAGCCCGCAAGGCTGAGGCCGACGGCGAAGCCACCTACATTGAAAGAACCGGCACCGCTCAAGGCGCCCAGGTCCGGGCCGTCGGGTTGGCCCGTGCCGAGGCCTATCGAAAGCAGGTTGAGGCGTTGGGTCCGGGAGCTACAGCTCTCGTGAATGCCGTCGAGGCGCTCGCCAAAAGCAGCGTCCCGTTCATGCCTGCCACCCTGGTCACCAGCACAGGCGGTTCGACCGGCGGCGTTCTCGATGGGCTCGGTTCGCTCCTGATGAACAAGCTGGGTCCGGTGGCGCCATCGAGCTCCGCGACGCCTGACACCGTGCCACCTTCACCGACCGCACCCAGCGGCGCCTGAACCATCTCTCCTCCAAAACGCAAGAGGCCCCGCACTCGCGGAGCCTCTTGCTTCAATTCGCTTTCCTGGCTACTTGAGCGTCACCTCCGCACTCAGCGGCGTGTTCTCACTCGAGTCGCCCACCCGCACCACAAATTTGCCCGGGTCGATCTTCCAGTTGTGCGCCGCCTCGCTCCAGTAGCTGAAAGCTCGCGCACCCAGATCGATCGACACGTGCTTCGTCTCTCCCGGCGCCAGCCGAACCTTCGCAAATCCCTTCAGCTCCCGCTCCGGCCGGTCAACCGTCGCCGAAGGATCCGACACGTAAACCTGCGCCACCTCCGCGCCTTCCACGCTGCCCGTATTGGTCACATCGAAGTTCACTGTCACTGTCGAACCCGAAGCAGCCGTCTGTGGCGCTTGCAGATTCGAAAACTTGAAGGTCGTATAGCTCAACCCGAATCCGAATGGATACAGCGGATGCTTGCCGGTCGTCGTCCAGTAGCGGTACCCCACCATCAGCTTGTCGCCGTACTTGATCTGCTCAATGGTGTAGTCCTTCCCCTGGCCGTCTTCGCCGGGAGTGTGCAGCACCGTGTTTCCGCCCGGAATACCGTAATACCACTTGTACGATGGGTTATCCTCCCAGCGGCGATCGAAGCTCACCGGCAGCTTGCCCTCAGGATCGTGCTTCCCGAAGATCACCTCAGCCGCCGCTGTTCCGCCCTCCTGGCCGGGATAGTAGAGATGCAGCAGCGCGGGAGCCTTGTCGATCCAGCGCTCCACATCCATTCCCCCACCGCCCGTCAACGTCACTACGGTGTGCGGATTCGCGGCAAGCACCGCCTCTGCCAATGCGTCCTGTCCCCACGGCAGCGTAAAGGTCCGGTCGTGTCCCTCGCCCTCGGATTCGGCGTCGAAGCCCAGCGCCAGCACCACAACATCGGCATCGGCGGCAAACTTGCGCGCGTCCTCTGAAATCAGGTTCGGCTCGTACGCAATCCCAACGCCCAGCCGCGTTCCATCCGCGTAAGGCACGTAGTCCACCTGCACCTTGATCGTCTGCCCCTCGCTGAGATCGATCGAAGTAACTTCGGGAACCTGGCCCTCAGCTCTCACCTGTCCGAGCACTTGCTTGCCGTCGACAAACACCTTGAACGCATCACCGCCCGACGCCGCTGCCAGCAGCAGATACTTGCCGGCCTGGTCGGCCTTGTAGCTTGCGCTATAGCGCACGCTGCGCAGTTCGCGCGAGGGCGGCAGCCATTGCCCGCCTCTAAAGTCGCCCATGCTCCGACCGATAGCAGATTTGGGCGTTCCGGTAAAGTCGTTGCTTGCGTATGTATCAATCTGCACGTTGCCCGCCCAGTGCGTGCCCCTGAAGACGTCTCTCATCTCCGGCAATCCCCGCGCATACAGCACGCGGGCATTCGGTCCCAGCAAGTCGCCGATGCCGGTTACCAGGCTTACGGGCGCAAACGCAGTCGCTTCTGATGAACCACCTCCGCCCGGAACCGCCGGCCACGCGTCCGGCCCGATTACGGCAATCGTCTTCACTTTCGCCGCATCGAGCGGCAAAAAATGATTCTCGTTCTTGAGCAGCGTGATACTCTCGAGCGCGCCCTTCAACGCAACCGCGCGATCGGCCACCGAGTAGGTCGGATATTCCGGGCTGAATTGCGGCCGCGTGGCGAATCCATAGCGCAACTCCGTGCGCAGAATGCGCAGAACTTTATCATCAATGGTCGATTCCTTCACCGCCCCGCTTTCGACCGCCGGAATCAGCACCTTGGCGTTCATGAATTTCGGGCTCGGCATCTCCAGGTCGAGACCGTTGTTGGCCGCTCCCACGCCGTCGTAGGTCGCGTCCCAGTCCGACATCAGAATGCCCTTGAATTCCCAATCGCCCTTCAACACTTCCAGGTTCAGAAACTTGTTCTGCGTCGCGTGTTCCCCATTCACTAGGTTGTACGAATCCATCACTGCGTCAACATGCCCGCGCGTCACAGCAGCCTCAAACGCCGGCAGGTAAATCTCGCGCATGGTCCGCTCGTCCACTTGCACGTTGGCGTCATGGCGGTTGAACTCCTGGTCGTTCAATGCGTAGTGTTTCACCGTCGCAACCACGCCCTGCGACTGCAAGCCTTCGATGTAGGGCACCACCATCGCGCCGTTCAGATACGGATCCTCGGAAAGGTACTCAAAATTGCGGCCGCCAACCGGCGAGCGCGCAATATTCACTCCTGGCCCCAGCAGAAAGTTCACGCTGCGGGCGCGGGCATCGCGGCCCAGGCCCTCGCCCAGTTCGCGGGCAAATGCCCGGTCCCACGTGGCGGCCAGCGCGACTCCGCCCGCGTAGGCCGTCGTCGGTCCCCAGGTACGTACGCCCACTGACGCGTCCGACATCTTCAAGCGCGGCAGATTGATCGACGGAATGGCGTTCGTATACATGCTGTCAACGCCTCCAATCAGCTTTACCTTATCTTCAAGCGACATCTTGCTGAGCAAAGCCTGCGCCTGCGCTTCGATGGCCGGCGAATCGGGAACGGGAGCCTGCGCGATGCAGCGGAATGATTGCGTGAACGCCAGGGCAACAAGAAGGATTAATACTGGCAATGACCAAGGGTGCGGTTTGGCGGGCAATTTGTAGGTAGATTTCATGACGCGGCAAGGTTAGCGCATCGGACGTTATCGTGTACACCCGTCCCGGCCCGAAAGACAATCGTTTTTCCTCTTGCGTCCCGAACGATTTCCATCTTTGCCTCAGACCCCGATGCTCCAGGCTCGATCGCGTGCTCCAGGCCCGATCGGGAGAGCCGTTCGTGCGTGAATTTCGCCGGCCGCCATCGCGGTTTGCTCACCATCGGAACCCATCGCTGCCCAGTCGAATTCGAGACCTGCAAGCGCCGCGCAACACCCTCAATTTCCCCTCGCTAACCTTTCTTAGGTCGTGGAATATCTGCTAATAAAATCAGCAGCTTGTAACGTGTGATACGAATCACGTCCGGGGGTGAATGGGGTCACTGCCCACCCCCGGTGCTTAAGTGCAGACTCAAAAGTCAACAGGTACAGCAATCCCTGGAACTCGAGCGAGGGATGGCCTCGCAGTGGGGTGGAGTATGAGCCTTCGCTTTGGCTTGAAAACGATCGTGGTGGCAACCGACCTCGAGGGCCAGGCAGAAGCTGCGCTCGAGTACGCCCGCAAACTGGCACTCGCCTACGGTGCGCGAATTGTGCTTGCCCATGGCCTCGACCCCATGGAGTACGCAGACGTTGAGAGCGTTCCAGGCGCGGTGCTCAAAGGATTGACGAAGCAAGCCCGTGAGGTTCTTGACAAGCTCGCCGGCGACCTGCTCAACGAAGGCATTCACAGTCACTCCGAGATTCGCCAGGGCACAGTGGCAGAAATGCTTCGCGATGTTGCGCTGCAGTACGAGGCAGGGCTTATCGTCGTCGGCACCAGGGGCAGTGAGGGCGCAGGGCCGGTTGTGGTGGGCGCTATTGCTGAGCAGTTGGTGCGCGTTGCACCCTGTCCGGTATTGGCCGTGGCGGCTGATTGGAACGCGGGGCCGAATCGTCCCACTCCGGGTGGGCCGGTTCTCTTGGCGCTGGAGCGCAACGCATCATGCCCGGCTGCGGCTGCCGTCGCATATTCGCTTGCCGAAACCTTCGCGCGCCCGCTGATCGTTCTGCACGCGCGCACCGCGGCTGAGGTCTCGGCAATCCTCAATCCTTGCGCCACAACCCTGGCCGACTTCGGAATCTCGGCTCGCGGAAATGTTGCAGTTCGCAACGTAATCAAAGACGGCAATCCGGCCGACACGATCCGTAGCGCAATTGCCCAATTCCATCCATGCATTCTGGTCGCCGGCGTAAAACGCTCGAGCGATTCACCTGGGCCACACGGCACCATCTTCAGCCTTTTGGCTGGCTCACGCGTGCCGGTTCTTTGTGTGCCCCCCGATGTTGTCCCCGCGGGTAATGAGCGGGAGGCTCAGATTCCCGTAGGAGTTCAATAAATACTGCCCGCCGAAGCCATGCCGGAGCGCACCGAGGCAGGATGCCGCTGACAGCTTTCGAGGAAATTCGCAGTTTTGAGTTCCCCGAATTGGCTCCACCGGCATTGAACTCCAGGCATTGAACTCGATTGGACCCAACCCGACTCGCCGGCGGTAGCGGCTCTCGCGTGTCAGCCGCATTTACGTTGGCAGCAGTTGCACGCACCGGAACCGCAGCGGGCCAAAGCGATTCCATTATTGCCGTACCAAGAAGCCGTCGGAACCCAGCCGCCGCGACCATGCCGGGCTTCCCGGCAAGTGATCCTTACTCGCCGGGGTGGGATCGTCAGGGAGTCAGCCGGGTGGCAGGCTAAGCAACGTGGCACGTTGTTAGCTGGGCTTGCCCATTCTCGAATCGCCGTGGCGGGAATCGCCGTAGAAGGAGAGAACCAAGAGTGCAATCCGAGGCAACGTCCGAGCGCATTACGGCGGTGGCAGCCCACCCGCTTTCTGAGCTGCTCGAGTGCCCGCCCCCGGCAGGCGACCTGCTCAACGAGTCATCCAGGTGCATTAGCTGCGAAGCGGGGGAGATTGTCTTTCGCCAGTTTGGACCCTGCAAAGGCCTGTACGTCGTGGTGTCAGGCAGTTTTCAGCGCAAGGCCGAAAGAATGAATTCCCGCGTGGTCCTCGGCCCGGCCCGTGCAGGAGACCTGGTCGAGCTCGCCGCCGCGCTCGGAGACGGAAACCATACCTATACGCTCAGCGCCGTTACACCCGCAACCCTGCTCCTGCTGCCCATCGAAGCCTTGCGCCGCGCCTTCGAACGCTACCCGCCTCTGCGCATGCGCCTGCTTGAAGAGCTGGCGCGCGAGGTTTCGCGGGCTTACTACGCCTGCGTAGTCGACCGCGTAACTCCGCGCCGCCGCAATCGCCTGGCCACCGCCTGAAGACAACCCGGAGTGCAGCCCCGCAAATCGCGTGGCTGTTTCTGCACCTCAAAGACAGTGTGATTTAAGTCACATCCGGCACCTCTGGCCCACTCTAACCTCTTAACCGGGCGCTCTCGATTCAAAATGGGATATACTCCAAGTAACGCCCAGCGGGAATTTTATGGCCGTGGTCCACTCACATCACCCTCCGGAAGATTGCCTGAATTGCGAGCATCGGCATCTGCGGATGTTTTGTAATCTGACCCCGGAAGCTCTGGCCGATTACGACAAGATCGGCATCATGATGAGCCATGCCCGCGGCGCCAAACTCTTTACTGAGGGCGATCCGGCACGTAACGTTTTCGTCATCTGTTTTGGCCAGGTCAAAATCTCCTCTACTTCGCGCGACGGCAAAACCATGATCCTCAAGATCGCCGGCCCCGGCGATGTGATGGGCTTGAGCGCGGTGCTGGCCAACGTTCCCCACGAAGTCACCGCCGAAGCCATCGAACCCTGCACGGTAAAAACGGTCCGCAAGCAGGAGTTCGTCGATTTCCTGGGCCGCCACGGCATCGCCTCAATGCATGCCGCGCAATCTCTATCCGGCGAATATCTCACCGTTTTCCACGATGCCAAACGCCTCGCGCTCTCCGGCTCCGCTGCCGGCCGTCTTGCCCGCCTGCTCCTCGACTGGGGACGCTCGTCCGCCAACGGCAAGCCCGAGATTCGTTTCACCATGGCGCTTACGCACGAGGAAATCGCCAACATGGCCGGAACCTCGCGCGAGACCGTCACCCGCCTGTTGAACCAATTCCGCCGCGACCAGTGGATCACCATCCGCGGCACCAGCCTCACCATCGTCAAGCCCGACCAGCTCGAGCGCCTCACGGCGTAAAAGCAGCTTTCAGCCATCATCAGAACGGTCGCCGCGCAGGCGACCGTTCTGTTTTGCGTTGATTTAAAAGGGATTGGCAGCCAGAACTGGTGCTGAATCGGGGGAATTTTCAGGAAAAGCGCGAATTGGGGATTTGTAACAAGATTTCGCTTGTTACATTTTGTAAGTAGTTTATTTATCAGTAGCTTGAAAAACCATGCGCTGTTGCCTTTCTGGTTACCCCGGGGAGGGGGTGGGGGGGTTATATTTCCGGTAACTGCTCTCAGTTCTAAGTTAACTGATTGGTACTGTGCGCGGGGCGCTCCCGGTTTTCCTGGGAGCTGGAGGTGGAAATGGAGTGGTGGGATTCGCGCGGGAGTCCCCAAGGGCGACCTGGGCGGCGTAGAGCAGGCGGCTGCTGGTGTTTTCGCGGATGGCTTCGATGACCACTCCTCTGGCGACGCAGGCGATGAAAGCGCGGATTCCCTCGCGGCTGGTGAGGGCAGGCATGGCATTGCGGAATTGCTCCTGATAACAGTGTGCGCGTGTTGGGCGTAATTATCGGCAAAAGGGCGAACAGTGGGCAGTGAACAGTGGGCAGTGCGCAGTGGGCAGTGCGCAGTGGACAGTGAACAGTGGGCAGTGCGCAGTGAACAGTGGACAGTGAGGCAGTTGAATGGCGGGTTGGCGGGGCTGGGCTTGCGGAAGGGTTTGGCTGGCGGTTCGGAGGCGCGGCCGGAGTGGATGGAGTGAACGGCGTTTACCAGGATCGGTCCTTTGAACGAGACTCAAGCCATGTTCGATGAGCGCATTGCCCTGTAGGCGACAGTTGACGGTGCATCTACCTAGACCAGACTAAAGCCCCTTTTCTGACAACTTGGTAGCTTTCTAGAGGCCGCATTGTTTCCAGCCAACTAGAAACTGCTTCACTCCGTGGGAACGGAAAACTGCTCAGAGCATTAAGAAGAGGAGCTCCACGGTCGCTTTTCTGCTACTATCTATCCACTTACCGGGAATAGAGAGTATGCAGCCCGCCAACCAAGACGCCACCGCGGCCATTCGGCTCGTGAACGATATCCTGAAAGTCGCCTTGCCCGTCCTAGCAATGATAGCGGCCGCGTTGGGCATATCTGGAGACAAGTGGAACAAAGAAAAAAGGCGTCCTACAAGTGTCGGCTATGCTTCCTTGGTTACGGCGGCGTTGGTTGCCATAGTCAGTATTGCAAGCTGGAGAACTGATACTGAAGTCAAGAAGCTGGACAGCGCAACTTCAGACTCCCGACAGGCTGCCGCTGTTGAAGAACAGAAGAAGGCTGACGACGCTCACTTCGAGCAAACTGTGTCGGACTTGAGAACAATCATCACATCCCTGACTCAGACGAGCTCTGCTCAACAGACAACCATTTCTCTCGCTCTAAGACAATTGCCAATCGACGAGATTGAGCTCATGCTCCGCCGGACAGAGATTGAAAGTGCACTTCCCGAAGAACTGAGATCGGAGACTTTCTCGTTTCAAAAGCCTCAGGGGGACCTAGCATTTTCGAAATCCGATGAGGGTTTCGCCCTCCTCTTCGATATCACATCGCGCGAGCGTAGTGGCGACACGCTCGGGGCCTTACGCTTCGGAAAGCAGGCAGTAGATTCGTTTCATTCTGCTGTGCAGCACATCTGCCAGATCGAAATAACACCAGCATCGATTCCTAATGTGGGAATAAACTCTCATGTGCGTATCGGTAGAGAGTCTTACTTGTCCTTTCTGGTGCTTGACAGAGATGTTCTCAATTATTACTTTGCTCCCGACGCCGTACCGGCAGCCTATTATTATGGCAGCAAGGCTCGCCTAGAAATAAGAAGACCAGTCGTCGCGGCATTAGGGGATGCACCTCTCCCAAAAGTTGAGTCATGCGTCGTGCCTGATGAAATCCGATTGCGCATTAGGTCTTTTGGGTTTGACAGCGA
Organism: Occallatibacter sp.; assembly: GCA_035504315.1. Taxonomy (GTDB): domain Bacteria; phylum Acidobacteriota; class Terriglobia; order Terriglobales; family Acidobacteriaceae; genus Telmatobacter. The sequence goes on along the minus strand of DATJSB010000048.1, from coordinate 2,356 downwards.
TACCGGTTGGTTCAAGGTACATTGGACGCATCGATATGATGGCTTCGTAGCCCTCTCTCCAGTCCTTAATTTCACTACTTCCACATCACAGGACCAGCCTCCTCCATCCCGATCGCGTTGAAGAGCTCGTTGAAAGTACCTGTGACACGTCGGCAGATATTTTGCGCTCTCCGCCATCCTGAAACAGGGCTGAGTATAGGGTCGAGCTCTCGCGAAATGAATCGCGCTAGGAAAGCAGGGTAGACACCGAGAACGGGTTCTGTCTAGGAACCCCTAGCAACCAGGGCAGAGTCTCGTTTTGTACATAATCGCCAAGGCACTCACCGAACCAGGATAGGTCCTCAAAAGTCGGCTAGTATCCCGTATCGCAGCGTTCACTCTGCGGGCAATGCTTGGTTGGGGTCGATGCGGGCGGCGCGGAGGGCGGGCGGGAATGCGGTGAGGCGAGCGGAGTTTGGGGCGGGTGCGAGGGGAGGTCATTGCCGTTTTGCAAGCCCGGCCGGAATTGCTGGAGCGGACGGCGTATTTCGGGAGTAATTCCTGGCCTGGAAGGCATTGTGCTATCCCCGGTCCCCAGAAGCGAGGGACCGGGGGCACGCATTCGTTGGTGGTCGGTTTGCTTCCCTGAGGTCGGGGCGACCCGCCTGGATTGAAGGGCGTCTGCCGTTCTAATCTTGCTCGGCAATCAAATAGGAGGCGCATGAACGGTTCGAGCGTCACACGGCCAAGTGCGGAGCAAACCGTTCCGAAAGGGGTAAGTTTCGGGATTCCCGAAAGGGTTAGATTTCGGGCCCTGATCTTCGTTTTGGTTCAAGTGCCGAATACGTTAGAAGAATGCGGCGGGAATCAGCCAGAACCTGCTCGCCGCCGAGAGATCACTAATGTCGGTCGAATACTCTCCCTGAGCAGCCCCACCAAAAGTGCGCTTTCCAAGATAGTACCCCTTGGAAGTCTGGATAGCGAAAGTGCCGTCATCGAAGGGGGAGGCGAAATTGAACTGCTCCCACGTGCTGGCGACGGTAGCGTCGGTGTGTATGTTGTCCGAGCTCTCAGTTCCATAGTCCAGTCCTCCGCCATCCACTGCGGTGACGTAGTTCTCGTTAATCGTTTGCAAGGCGTATGAACCATTGCTCTGCGGGATGAGTGTGAAGCGCGCCCAGTCGATCGGAATGTTTCCATTTGTTCCGGCGAACTGGATAGTGTTTTGCGTTTGTCCCCCTCCGCCGCGTGCGGCAATTGCCTGATTCTTGCTCGCATCGACGATGAAAAATTCGGAGGCGACTGGGCTCTGATGGCCCGGATCGCCCCATTTTCGAATGAAGAAGGTCTCCCAGCTTCCCACTTTCGTGGCGTCGGAGTGGATGGCATCGGTCGTCTTGCCTCCCGCACCGACTGCGGTTAGGAAGTTATTGCTGGAGGTTTGAATCGACACCGAAAATGCGCCCGAGGGGCCGGTCTGTGCAATCCGGAACTGCTCCCAGGCTCCAATACTGACAGCGTCGGTGTGGAGCACGTCTGTGGTCTGGCCCCCTCCATCGACGGCGGTGATGAAGTTTCCGTTGGAAGTCTGGAGGGCGAATAGATTGGCTGTCGGCTCCTTATAGACGTTGAACAACTCAAAGGCTCCGATGGGTGAAGGGGTGACAGCCCCTACATCCAGCACATATTTAAATTGAGTCTGAATCGCACTGTCGCTAATGTCGCCGCCACCACCGTTAGCTAAGAGAAGATAGCCCCCATCTGTTAACAGGTATACGCCTTCCAAGAACAGAGAAAACTCGGGAGGGGTCTGCGGTTGGGCCATTTCAGTTTTCCTCCTTTCACAATTTTGAAGCTTTTTGCCCGAATGCCTCGATAGTAAACCTCAAGGCATGCGAATAGCTTCTCTGTAACTTAAGTGCTTGTATTTCCGCAAACGTTTCATCTTCGTCGTACAAAATTTTGGTTCTGTTGCATTGCTGAACCTTGCTCATCACTTAGGGAGCTTGCGCGCCGGGGAAGTGTCGGTCAATCCCACCCTTTTCGCAAAAGCGCGAAAAGGATGGGGCACCCACTTGCGACTGGGGTGCCCGGGTTAGTCCCCATATTGTCGGCCAGGCTCCACAAACCCGGCGACCCCGCTGGCCTCTAACTCCGCCGACCCCGCTGGCTCCGCAGTGTTTGCCGAAAATTTCGAGGCTCTATTCAGAATTGCTGCTGCGAAATCGCCGTCCGTTCCGCAACCGATTCCACCGGCTCCTCGAGCGGCTCGCGCAGGGTGAGCACCGGGCATCGCGCGTGGGCCAGCACGCGATAGATGATGCGGTCGCGGGCCAGGTTCTCAAAAGCCGAGCGTTGCGTCGCTCCCAGAACGATC
>DATJSB010000047.1:0-31149 GCA_035504315.1 Occallatibacter sp. | reverse complement strand
TTGTCGGCGGCATCATGCAGAAACTCTGCCCGCGCCGGTGAAAACGAAACACTCAGCACCAGCACATCCGACTCGCCAATGCTCTTGATCAACTGCACCGGCTTGGTATGTTTGCTCCCGTGGTCGCGCTTCTCGCTCACGATCAGCAGCACCCGGCGAAACTCCTTCGGCTCGAGCTCGAGCAAACTCACGCCGTACGCAATCGTGTCCAGAATCGCCGCTCCGCCATCGCCAGGCTCAAGGTGTCTCAAGTCATCGTTGATCTCCTCGCCCGCGTGTGTGAAGTCCTGAATCAGTTGCGGTTGCGAGTCGAAGCCGATCAGCGCCACCTGGCTCTTCGGCTCGGCGAGAAACAAATCGAGCAGCGGTCCCAGATGCGCCAGCTTGTCGAACTCCAGTACGCTCGCTCCGCCCTCCTCGACGGCCACTACCAGCGCAACCGGAGCCGTATCCATCTCCTCCTGCACGCGAATCTTCTGTCGAACCCCGTCGTCCTCCACAACAAAGTCGTTTGCCTTGAGTCCGTAAACCACGCCGCCGCCCTTCTTTTCAACCAGCGTGGGCACCAGTACCTCGGTCGTGGTGACCTGAATGTTCTGCGTGTCCGGAGCCGAGTGCGGCATCGGCTTGGGAGGCTCAACCGGCGGCAACTGCTGCGCGTGCGCATTCGCACCTGCCATAGGTCCAAGGCATGCAATCGCAAAGGATATCAAGAAGGTTTTGATCATTCGGTGCGGAGTCAACAAATATCTGAATCAGTCTATCGCTTCTTAGACATTCACAGTTTTGAAAGGGCACGGATTTCCGCCGCGGCGGTTGCCCGTACAGCGCATCCCGGAGCGAGGCGAGGAACTTAGCCCACGTAATCAGAGCAAATTCGCGTAAGCCAATGCAGTCCCGGGTACGCGCAATTAAAGACGCCGGAGCCCCATAGGGGCAGCGCGAGGCTTCCCTCTACGCGCTGTCATCCTGAACCTCAGTGAAGGGTCCGCCCTTGCTTTTGGGGTTTCAAAATTGCCAAACTTTCGCATCGCCGACTACACAATCTCAATGGAAATCCTTTGCTCCCAAATTGGGATCGTGATACGCTTCAAAGGTGCGAATCATTGCCCGATCGACCCTCAACGGATTCGTGAAAAAGCGCGTGGATAGCCGGCTTAAAGCAAGCGTGAAGAAGCATCTTGACGCCTGGTATGCCGAAGTCGAAAAGGGGTCGTGGAGTGGTCCCGCAGAACTAAAGGCCCAGTTCCGCTCCGCCAGCATCGTTTCGAGCGAAAGAGTGGTATTCAACATCAAAGGCAATGATTATCGCCTGGTCGTAGCCATCAACTACCACTATCAAATCCTGCTGATTATCTGGCTGGGCACACACAAAGAGTACGACAAAATCGACGTCACCAAGGTTGCGTATGAGAAGGAGCGATATGCAGATTCATCCAATTCGAACTGAGGCTGATCACGACTCGGCAGTTGCCAGGATAGCCGAACTCATTGGAGCCAGGCCCGACACGGCAGAGGGGGAAGAACTGGATATCCTCGCAACATTGGTGGACGCATACGAGGCGAAGCATCATGCCGTCGATGTACCCGATCCGATCGCCGCGATTCAGTTTCGCATGGAGCAGCAAGGACTCACTAGAAAAAACCTTGAGCCGCTTATTGGAAGCCGTGCGCGAGTCTCGGAGGTGATGACACGGCGACGCTCGCTGACGTTGGCCATGATCCGTCGAGTCCGAAAGGAACTTGGCATCTCGGCCGATGTACTAATAGGCCATGCTGAGAAGAAGCTGCGCAAGCGCGGTGCTGCAAGTAGATTGCGACCTGAATCGGTCAATTCAAAAAGGCAAGCTGCGGCGGGCTGAATCGCCTTCGACTCATCGCCCGGTGTGCGGCTTAATCCGTGGGGCGGGTGGCTCACCCTTAGCATCACCACAAACGAGGGTGCCCCATCCTTCGCCGCTTTTCTGGCGAAGGGTGGGAGACTGCAAAGCCGGACTGGCTGGTCTAAATACGATTGAGATTCATGCTTTCACACCCTTCGCGCGATAGAGCTGCGCAAAGGATGGGGCACCCCCAATTGTGTGAGGATTGAAGATAGAACACAACGCTGGAGATCCACCGATCATTACTCCCGTATGACCGCCTTTGCGCAAGTTACCCCTCAAAAGCTTCAATGCAATTGCTGAGCTGTCGACCCCGCACGTGAGGTCATCTGCAACTTTCCTGAACAGGCATAGCTTGCCGTTCGGCAAACTTCTGGTTGTCTTCGCGCGTCAGCTTCTCCGCTTCGCCTCTTTTTCCACTTGCCCCGTCCACCCAAGAAAACTCAACAGCTCCCAGCGCCGCCTTCGCGAAAGTTTATAACCGGCTCTGAAAGTGAGCGCCGTTAGATAAGGGAGAAATCCTGATCAGCCGTTTGCAGTGGTGGCAGTGCTGTGCTGCGGGGCCGCATCGAGCGCCGCGCGCAGCGCCCAGAATGCCGGCTTGGGATTGAAGTCGTTATCGAACGGCAACGGCCGCTGCCGCAACCCCTCAGCAATCTTCACCCAGATCCGCCTCTTGTCCGCCGCATTGAGGAGCCACGCTGATTGCAGCCATGTATGCGCATCCGTGATGCCCCAGGTAATCACCAGCGGGACGTTGGGCTCGGCCAGCACCAGGTTCAGATAGTCGCCGTAGATTCGCGCCACCGTCTCATCCAACTCCGCAGGCTTGCCCTTCACTCGCATGCAGCTCACGTCCAGCTCTGAGATATGAACCTCAAGCCCCATCTTCGCCGCCTCGCGAATAAACTCCTGCAACCCCAGGCCGGCCTCCCCACCTAACCCCGGCCACAGATGGCTCTGCACACCCACCGCATGAATCGGCGTACCGCTGGCCTTCAAACGCTGGAGCAGCGCCAGCACCATCTCACGCTTCCTGACTTCACGCGATAGGTTCGTCTCGATTCCGTAGTCGTTGTACGCGAGCTTGGCCTGCGGGTCGGCCTCCGCCGCTGCCCGAAACGCCATCTCGATATACTCAGGCCCGATCAGTTCCAACCATGGCGATTTGCGCAACCCGTCCGGCCGCCCATCCATCGGCTCGATCGCCTCATTCACCACGTCCCACGTTTCGATTCGACCTTTGAAGCGCCCGGCTACCGTATGAATATGGTTCACGAGGAGCTCGCGTGCGTTTTGTTTGTTGGCCACGCTTTGAAACCACCCGGGCATCGCCTCGTGCCACACCAGTACGTGTCCCCGGACGCGCTTGCCTGTCAACTCGGCGAATCGCATCAACCGGGCGATGGATTTGAAGTTGAAGCGATCGGGTGTAGGGCGCAGCCACTTCCAGTAGCTCGTATACTCATCCACCAGCATGCCCGTTTGCGAGTTCACAAGCTGCGTGTAGCCGTCGTCTGTGTGGCCACGTGCAATTCCCTCCACATCCAGCCAGCCCGGGACAACGGCTGCGCCATAAATCAGCCCTTTCGCTGCGGCATGCGACTCAAGAGAGTTGTTGCTGGTTACATCCGTTCGAGCGGCGTTCAGGTACCGGCGCCGGCGATTTGACCATAACCACCCGCCCAGCCCCAGAACGCCGATGCCCGCGGTCGCAGCGGCAAGACGCACTCCACGCCAGTCGAACTGCCTCCGAGTAAGAAGGCTTGGTTTCTGCGATCTTTCACCGGATTCTGTCATGCGAAATAAACCAGCAGCGCGCTTGCAGCGGTTCCAGAATTGTTGTACCCCGGAGCCGGCACCGTTGAGAGGTATTTTCCTTAAGAAAATGCCGCCTTTCACCGCCCTCAAGAGGGTACATGAACTCTGGAACCGCTCCCGTCGGCTTCAGTCACGTCCGGCGCCGCGCCTCGCGCTCCACGTCCCCCGTCCACCCAAGAAAACTCAACAGTTCCCAGCGCGAAGCCCACACAAAGGCAAAGATGCTCGATGCCGTCAGCGTCTCGGCCTTCTTGCCGGAATAGGTCTCGACCCGCCAGCGCAGATAAGGACTGCGCCACGGAGTCAGACGATAGCCGCGCGTCGCGTTCCACAAAAAACGTACGGGTTCAAGCAATTCAAGTCTCCCCACACACGAGCATAACGAATATGCTCTGTATGCTTCCCTCTCGGCCTCGCCCGGTCAAGAGCCTGTCCGGCCTGCTTGCCCGGAACTACAAGCAATTACAACACTTATTCTGGCCGCGATATTGCAGATTATTAATCGAGTTCAGGTAATCTTGGTTTGTATCGAGTCCAAGTGGTCGAGTTTGACACCGCAGCTCATTGATTCGACACAACTTGATGAGAACCTCGCTGTTATCAGAAACCTGCGGCTTTTTAAAACCCTAACCAACTGAAAAACAATGCAGTTGGCCCAATTGTCAATTAGGAAGGGGGGGGAGGGCCCCATGGAAACGAAGATCCGTACCTGCCGGCACCTGATGTCGAACGGCCGCAACTGCCATTCGCCAGCCATGCGTACTTCAGCCTATTGCTACTACCACGCACGCCTTCACAAGGCGAAACACCGGCCCCATCAGTCTGGCAATCCATTCCAGTTGCCGCCCCTCGATAGTCCTGGCGCAATCCTCGAAAGTCTCCACCAGGTCATGAACCTGCTTCTCGCCCGCAAAATCGATCCGCCTTGCGCTGGTCGACTCCTCTATGGAATTCAAATGGCCTCAGGTAAGCTCGCGGGTCAAAGAAAACACTCTCGCCCCGTTCCTGCGCCCGCACCTGACTTGCAGGCTCTGCTGGCAAGGATCTTTGCGACAAACGGCCCCGCCACAGGCCAGCCGCTGGTGCCAGAGGTAGAGTCTCAGGAACTCCCTCCGCAAGTCAGTCGCCCTCTGCACCGGCCGTGACGAGGCTCTCACGCCGGCATTTTGCTGAACAGGCTGTCTGTGGTCGACTCAAGTTGCGCAATGACATCCTCGAGCGCGGTCTGTTGCGTCTCGTCGAGCGAAAGCTGCGTTGAGACCGTTGGTATGTCGGCCTGCATCAGGTCGGTTTGGGCAGCCGTGAGCTGGGTCTGTGCACTCGTGGTCGCGGTCGATGCCGTGGTGATCTGGGTAAGCGAGTTATCGATGGTCACCCGCTGTTGCGAAACATAATTGAGCGCCGCGCCCAGGGCCTCGGTATCGTCGACGGCCTGACCGGTGTTGACGGTTCCCGTCGAGTAGTCGCTCACCAGCGCGTTCAGCGCGCCGAATACGCTCACGCCTGAGTTGCCGCTGCCCAGAAAAATCTGATCCCCCGGAACGTTCAACTGAATCTTCTGCCCGTTGGGCAGTTCCAGGTAGTTGATGCCTTCGTCGCCGTTGTAGCTCGTCACTGCCGGTGAAGCCGTCGTCGAAGTCGAAAAGGGCGCAGTTCCGCTTTGTCCGCCGGCAAAGATGTACTGCCCCTGATAACTCGTGTTGGCCAGCGACTGCACTTCGTCGAGGATCCCCGAAATCTGGCTGCCAATTGACTTAACATCGCTCCCGCTCATGGTGCCGTTGTTGGCGCTCGTCGCCAGCGAAATAGCCTGCGTCAACTCGCTCACCACGCTGCCCAGCGCTGAATCCGCGACTTGAAGCTGTCCCGTCACCAGGTTCGAACTCTGCGTGAACGAGTCGTCCTGCTGAATCTGGTTCAGCAACAGCACATTCTCGCCCGCGCCCACCGGATTCTGGCTCAGCGATGTGATGCTCACCCCGCTCGAAAGCTCCGAACTCAGCTGCTGCTCGTTGGCCTGCGTTTGATCGAGCGAGCTTACCAGGTTCGTGATGTATGTAGGATCAACCCGCATCGTTACTGTTCCTCCGCGATCTTCGGACAGCCTTCTATTCCTGGTCTCCGAACGTGATTTCTTGATTGCGGCCGGCTAGCGCCCTTAGTCCTTAGTCCCTCAGTCCCTTAGTCCCTGCCTTTACGACACTGCCGTCTCCACGCCCAGGTTCAGGGCTGAAGTCATAACCGTGTTCAGCATGTTGAAGACCTGCGAGGCCGCCTGGTAGCTGCTCTCCAGCGTTGACATTGCCGCCGCTTCATCGTTCAGATTCACGCTCGAGAGTGCATTGTTCTGCGTCTGCAGCTGAGTAACCGAAGCATTCTGCGCCGTGTTCTCGGTTTGAACCTCTGAAACCGTCGATCCCAGCGTGGTGACAAAGTTCGAGTAGTAGTCCGTCGGGGTTTGTCCGTTCACAATCTGCTGGCCGCCCAGGTTGTAAATCGCAATCGCATTCGAGTTATCACCCGTTCCATCGCCGAAACCCGCCGCTGCAATCTGGTTGGGATCAGTCATCGTTACTGACATCGCAGCTGCGCTGCCTGCCACCTGCGTGGGTTCGTTGAAGATGTAGAGGGGAGTCGTTCCGGTGCCGGTAACTCCGGCCGAGTTGGTCCCCGTGCCCTCGTTACCGTCCAAATCGGTACCTGTATTGTTCGCAGCGTTCACGCTCGTCGAGATGCTGTAGGCAAGCTGATCGAGTGAGCTGAGCGCGTTGGGAATGTCCTGGTCGCGTGCCGTCAGATAACCGCCCAGTTGCCCTCCGCCCGTCGTGAGTCCGGCCGTAATGTCGTTGCCGCCCAGAAAGAAATCCGTTACCCCGCTCACGGTGCCGGTGGTGAGCTGATAGCTCTGGCTGCCTGCGACCAGCAACTGCCCCGAGGTGGTTGTAATCTCAAGGCCATTGTCCGAAGTCGTAATCTGGTTGATCCCGATCAACTGCGACAACTGGCTCAGATCCTGCTGGCGCTGATCTTCCAGCGTGCCGGCATCGGCATCGGGCGATGTGGATTCAATCTGCTGATTCACCTGCGCCAGCGCGCTGGTCAGCGAGTTCACCTGGCTGGCAACCCCGGATGCTTCTTGGTCGATCGCCGACCGCTGCGAATTCAGGCTGGCCGCCGCGCTCGATATATCGCCGGCAAGCGTCGATGCGGAGGATAGCACACTTTCGCGCAGTGCATTGTCTGTGGGGTCGCTTTCGAGTGATGAAAAGGAGTCGAAAAAGCTGGTGATGTCGCTGCCAACGTCGCCGGCTGTGGAATTCGCTGAGCCGGAATCCGGCGTAAACAACGCCTGCATTTCGTTCAGTGCCGAAAGCCGCGTGCTTGATGCCGATGCAAGTTGCTGCTGCTGGTCCAGCCGCTCTTCAAGGACCCGATCGCGTTGCGATGTAGCACCGGTTTCGGTTACGCCTTGGCCAATCGTGACGCCGTTCACCGTGATCGGTGCGTTCTCCTGCCAGTTGGGTTTCTCCTCGGTGTAGCCGGTAGTGTTGGCGTTGGCTACATTGTTGGCTACCACGTTCAGGGCCGACTGGTCAGCATCGAGCGCGCCCGAGATCAGTCCGAAAGCGGAGTTAATCGTTCCCATCTGCCCCCTCCAAGCCGCCCAGACTCCAACTCCGACAACGTTCAAGGCGCTCCGAATAAGCCACCTTGCCCTGACGCAGTTCCCGCAGCCGCTCCATGACTTTCAGATTGGCTCGCGTCGCCTCGAGCACCCGGGCAAATACGGCCATATCACCCCTAACTGCCCGCACCTGCCGCGCACGCTCCTCGCCGTCCTCTACGGTCTTTGCGGGCGGCATTCTGGTCAGCGCCTCGCAGTTGAGCGCCAGCTCCTGAAGCCGGCTGACGTCGAGCAGTGCCAATGCGCGCGTCGCCTCGGTCACTAACTTTTTCAGTTCGGGTACCGACGAACTTCCGCCCTCTGCTGCTTCTGGCGCGCCTGGACCATGGACCCCAACTGCTGAATCGATCAACCGCATCGCCCTTCCAACTCTCTTCACAGCCCGTCGCGGTCAATTTCCGCCGGCCAGCATGGCATCAACGATCTTCGTGGCAACTGCCGTGGCGGGGACACTGTAGGATCCCGCGGCCAGTGCGGCTTGCACCGCCGCTACTTTCTCCATCCGGATATCGTCGCCTGCACTCACAAGCGATGCTTCGCTCCCAGCACTGCTCAGCGTGGCGCGGTCGCCCGTAAATTCACTCGCCCCGGCCTGCGCCCCGCTTCGCGTCGAAGCTGGAGCGGTGGGGGGCGACTGCACCCCAAGCAGCGACTTCAAACCATCCAAGTTGTTGCGCACATCCATATCTCTTGCCCTCCTGGCGAATCTATCGACAGTATTCTCTAATCACAATAGTCATTGGTTGCTTCTCATAACGGTATTGCCGTGCAAATCCCTGGTTACCGTCCCGGTTTTGCCGTGATTACCGGAATGGGAGAGCTGGCTCACAATCTGGTCGGCGATGCCGAATCCGCCCCGCTCGCTCAGAGCCTTGCCCAGCGACTCAGAGGCAAACTCGCCAAGCGTTCCACCTGATCCAGCCCCGGAATCCAGCACCCCTTCAGAGCCTTCATCGTCGTCGGTCAAAGGGTCGCTATCCGTCATCGGCTTCAATAACTCATTCATCATCTGCGCCTCAAACTCGTGGGCCGCGTGGACCAGCTTTGGTGAAAGGCCCTGGCTCGGCGCTGAATTTGCCCCGGTGAGCGCCCCAACACTCGCTGTCACAGAACCTCCAGGTCGGCCTCAAGTGCGCCGGCCTCTTTCATCGCCTGCAAGATCGAGATCACGTCTCGCGCTCCTGCACCCGTTCGTTGCAATTCCTGGACCAAATCCTCAACCGTGGCGCCTTCCTTGAGATCAATACGGTTTAGCGGCTTGTCCTGGGCCATCACCTGGGTCTGCTGAACTACCTGAGTGGTTCCCGATGACAACGGCCCGGGTTGCGAGACCTCGGTCTGAGAGATCACATTGACGCTCAACCCGCCATGCAGAATCGAAACCGGCTGCAGACGCACAGTTCCGCCAATCACCACTGTCCCGGTGCGCTCATTCACCACCACGCGCGCCCTTGGAAAGACATCAACCTCGACCGACTCGACCCTGTCGAGAAGCTCTGCGCGGTCCTCATTGGGCTTGGGATGAATCTCGACCTGCCGGCTGTCGACAGCATGGGCCCGCGTTTCGCCAAGCGCCCTGTTGATAGCCGTCGCCATCTGCTCGGCGGTATGAAAATCGGCATCATTAAGCACTACGTCGATGGTATTCAGCAGTTTGAGGTCGAACGGAACCGGGCGTTCCACCAGCGCTCCGCCAATAACGCGGCCCACGGTTGGGTGGTTCAACTGGTGCGAGTTTCCTCCCGAAGCGGCAACGTATCCGCCGAGGACGAGTGCTCCCTGCGCCTGGGCAAAAATCTGCCCGTCTGGCCCATAGAGCGGAGTCATCAGCAGAATCCCGCCCTCGAGCGAACGCGCGTCTCCGGCCGATGATACGGTTACGTCAATCTTCGAGCCCGGAGGACTGAAAGGCGGCAGCGTGGCCACCACAAACACTCCAGCCATATTCTTTACCTGCATGTTACTCGCGCTGTTCGAGCCGGTCTGCGGAACGGTCACACCCATCCGCTGCAGCACCGAGACCAGCGTCTGCGAAGGAAAGACGGTCTGCGAGCTGTCACCGGTTCCACGCAAACCAACCACCAGGCCGTATCCCACCAACTGGTTGTCGCGAACGCCTTCAATCGATGCGATGTCCTTGATCCGGGCCTTCTGCGCCGGAACCTGTGCGTGGCTGAAATGCAGGGCGGTGAGCGCGGCGAGCAGCACAAAGGCCTCTTGCAACATGCGCTTCGCACTCTGTGTCATCACCCAAATTCGGCCCGCGCTCCTCATCTTTTTTGCCTATCCCGCTTCCTGAACCGAACTGCTAGAACACCAGCAATTTCTCGAGGAATCGCACCAGAGGGTTTTGCCGATACGTCGAGTCGTTCACGATCCCCTTGCCGGTGACTTCAAGCTCCAGGTCGGTCATTGCAGTAGAAAGCACCTGGTTCTGACTGCTCACATCTTCCGGGCGCACCAGCCCGCGCAGCCGGATCAGTTGCGTCTGCTCCGAGAAGGTCAGCTGCCGCGTGGCCTGCACCACCAACATCCCGTTAGGCAGCACGTCCACCACCTCGGCGCCAAAGGTCGTTGCCAGGCTCGAATTCGTGGTGCTTTGACCCTGCGCGGACAGCCCCGACGATGCGGTCGCGCCCAGCAGATTCTGCAGGCTGTTGGAGCCCTTCAGCGCACCGAAGAGGGACGTCAACCCCGAAGCCGCGTTTGAGGCGCGCGAGTTCTTCACCTGCCCATCCGTTGAGGCTGCCAGGCTTTCGGTGACTACGATCGAAACCACATCGTGAATGCGGAATGCCTTGGCATCGGTTGCGAGACGCACCATGCGCCCGTCGGGGCTCCAGATCGAGCCGGGCGTGCGAACCTCTGCCGCCTGCATGGCACGTACACGGGCGATGTAGGCCTCAAGGGCAGTCTCCGGCGGAGTGGCTTTGGCGCTACTCTCCCCGGAATTCTGCTTCTTTGCCGGCAATGCTGCCGGAACCAGCCAGAGAAGAGCGAAGAGAACGATTGCGACCGACGGAAACTTCTCTTTCATGGCTGTTCTCCCGGATCAGGTGAAAGTGACGCCCGGCCGGGGGCCACCGCGACGGTTTTCACCACACGTCCGCCAATTGAAAGACGGACGCGAACGGTCCCTCCCTCGCGAGCTGGGGCCAACGCGATAGCCTCGAGCGCCACGTCAAGCCGCTTCGTATGTTCCTCGACGATCAGGCGATCGCCGGCATGAATGATCGGAGGGGGAAGCGCCTCGGCAAAGTTCGAATCGTTTTTGCCTTTCTGGTTCAACTCCTGTCCCATCAAACCCTGTGCAAGAGCTCGCGCCTTCTCCTCACGGCTCACCAGCACCATCCTGCCCGGTCCACCGGGGTTTTGTTCAGTCCGCTCCAGCAGCCAGCGATCACCGGTTGCAGGATCGTCGATCTCGCGAACGATCTCCATCACGGAACTTGGCCCGGCCAGAAGGATCGTTTGAACTGTGGCGGGGCTACTATCGCTTGGCGGCTGCGCCGCAGCCACAGCCGATGCTAGGCAAATCGTCCAACCGAAATTTCTTAACACCCGAACCTTCATTGGATTGCGCCAGAACCTTCAGACAGTAACGTCGATTCGTGAGTCACCATGTTGACCTCGGACGCCCCTAAAACCTAAACCGATCTCTCGGATTAGTGGGTCATGTTGTTGACTTGCGAGTACATATCATCAGCCGCTTTCACTACTTTTGAGTTGGCCTCGTAGGCTCGCTGGGCAAGCACCATCTGCACGAACTCCTGCACCACATCCACATTCGAGTTTTCAAGGTATCCCTGCTGCAGCGTTCCCAACCCCTCAGTTCCCCCGGGGTTGCCCAGCACCGGATCGCCCGAACTCAGCGTGGCTTGCAGAAGATTGTTCCCCATGCTCTCAAGGCCGCCGGGATTCGGGAATGTCGCCAATTGAATCTGCCCCAGCTGCGATGGGTTCTGCTGGCCGGGCAGGGTCGCGTTCACCACCCCATACTGGGTGATTGTGACGGCCGTTGCGTTGGCCGGGACGGTAATGGTGGGGATGATCGGATCGCCGTCGGTGGTCACAATCGTTCCCTGGTTGTTCAGTTGGAACTGGCCGGCGCGCGTATATGCGATCGTCCCGTCGGGCCGCTGCACCTGGAAAAACCCCGAGCCTTCAATCGCCACGTCCAGCGGATTGTCCGTTTCGTTCATCGAACCCTGCGTGGTAATCACTTCGGTAGCTGCCGACTTTGTGCCCAGGCCGATCTGCAACCCGGCCGAGACCGTGTTCTGGCTCTGCGCCGCCCCCGGCATCACCATGTTCTGGTAGACCATATCCTGGAACTCCAGTCGGAGTTGGCGGAAACCCGTCGTGGACGAGTTGGCGAGGTTGTTGGCAATCGTATCCAGATTCAGTTGCTGCGCGCTCATTCCGCTGGCTGCCGTGTATAGCGCTCTAATCATTGTTCTCCTCGTTTTGGACTAGATTTTTGGCAAGTCCTCTGAAGCGATCTTGTTGAACTCGGTATGAAAGACGGTGAGCGCCCGCTGCATCATCTCCGCCTGGCGCTGCATCATGATGAGGTCGACCGTTCCCTCCACCACATCCTGGTTGGCTGCCTCAATCGCCCCCTGGTGCACCGTTGCGTCCTTCGCCTCGATTGCGGCAATCTGCTTGGGCGCCACGTACCGGTTCGCTCCCTCGGGGCTCAGTTCCGTGCCGGACGGGAAGGTAAAGACGCCTACATTTGCAACCACGCCGCCATTCACCGAAAGTGCGCCATCGGAGCCGACTGAAACCTCACCTGGCGGCACCGGGATCGGCTGCTCCGCCGCCGAAAGCACCGGCTCTCCGGCTGCGGTTACCAGCAACCCGGTGCGGGCACGATGAAAGCCGCCGTCGCGGGTGTAGCGCAGGCCATTGGCGGTCTGGATGGCGAAGAATCCCTGGCCTTCGATCGCCAGGTCAAACGGGTTGCCGGTCTGTTCAATGGCTCCCTGCGACATACTCAACCTGTCGCCCCCGAGCAGGCCGAAGTTGTTGACGGTCTCACCCAGTTGCGAGTCCAGCGCATCGGGCCCAAGCAGGACGGAGCGAAAAAATTCGCGCTCGGCCCGGTATCCCGGTGTCTGGGCGTTGGCGAGATTGGAGGCCGCAGTATCGAGGGCCTGCGTCCGCGCCACCAAACCCGTCATCGCCGCGTAGAAGCCGCTGTCCATGCAGCGAAATAGAGCAGAAAAGGGGCCAGGAACGGACAGAGAGGATTAGAGAATTCTGGCGTGGCGTCAATCTGCGCTCTTGATGCGATGGGCAAGCCCGATGCTCAAACCGGCCGGCTAGGCAAACAAACCCGTTACGCAAGCAGACGCGCTACGCAAACAGCCCCGGCGCTCATACAAGCCGGAGGCGCCGAGGAGTCTATTGCAGACCGTCGCACACGATGGTGACCGCGAAGGTGTCATCGCCAAAGGCGTACACATGGTGAAGCTGGAACTCCGGCGCCTGGACGTGCAGTTTGTAATCGCGGCCGGTGATGACGGCCGGCACAGAGAGGCCGCAGTTGGCCGCCAGCTCCGGCACCTTGCCCTTCCAGGACCCGGCCAGCATGTTGCAGACCTCGCCGATCGCGTCTTTCACCGTATCGTCGGCTTCAGCAAACTCGATGCCGGTCATCCGTGCGGCCACCTGCAGCGCCGTCTCGCTGGCCAGTTTGAAGACGCATGCGCCGCTCAACAAGCCGCCAAAGCCCACCACCGCCGTCACCGACTCGTCGTGGTTGGCCGGCATCTCCGCCGTCGCGCGGTGGCATTTCACCCCCATCATCAGCTCGAAGACCTCTTCTACGCTCTCGTCCAGGTTTTTGGGATCGGCAACCTGGGCCACCGATTCACGCAATGATACCGCCATCACACGCTCCTCTTTGCCTTCCCTGCACTCGCTTCCACCCCGCCCCGACCGCCTCGCCTGCCCGCTCGCAATGACGGCACTGCGCACATCGCTCAGCAGCATTGCCGCCCCCTCAGGCCGTCTTCACCAAAGGCAGAACGCGTTCCTTCACCTGGTCTGGAGTGAACGGCTTGCGGATGTACCCTCGGGCTCCTGCCTGGATCGCCTGTTTCACATGCTCTTCGCTCGACTCGGTGGTGATCATCACCACCGGCACACCGGCGGCCAGGTTCTGCACACGAATCTGGCGAACGAACTCCAGGCCGTCCATCGAGGGCATGTTGATGTCAGAGAGGATCAGATCCACGGAACTGGTCCGAAGCACCTCCAGACCTTCCACGCCGCTCCCGGCCTCATGAACCTCCTTGAGATCGAGGCCGGCCTGGCGAAGCGCGCGCTCCACGATCTTGCGCATTACCGAGGAATCGTCAACAATCAGAGCTCGAAGCTCGCTCATTCCAGCAACCCTCCACCCATTGTGTATCGGCGGCGCGGGTCGGATCATGAACGGCTGCGTTCTTCCATTACTCCGAGCCCCAGGAAGCGTATTCCGCGCCCCGAGGTGCGAAAACGCGGATGCGCCAACATCAGAGTGCTCGAAATCAGTGTGAACGCGAAGAGGCAATGACGTCGCGAACGCTGCTGGCCTCTGGCAATACCCCGGTCAGCGGCCGCAGCCACATCCTGAGCCAGAAGCAGTCATGCACCCGCACCAGCCGCGAATCGACGGGGCGCGCCCGTTCGAGCGCCCGGGCCAACGCCTGCGCCAGTACGTTTTCTGACGACGCTTCGATCAGCTCCACCGCCGGGAACGCCGCCCCGAGCATTGCAGCATGCGCGCGACGGAAGATGGATCCGGCGACCAGCCCGCATTCCACGCGCAGTCCCGTCATTCTTTCCACCGCCAGGGCCAGCACCGTATCGAGCCGGTCTTCAAATCCCAAGTACAGGATTCGGCCGGCTGCGGTCCGCAGCGGCAGCCCCCCAAAGGCATCGACAAACAAACGCGGCACCGATGCGGCCAATCCCTCAACATCGTGAAACTCCGCACTCAGCACGGGGCAGCTCCACTGAATCCCGAGCGCGCGCGTCACCATCTGCTCGCTCACGCCCTGTCCGCGAACCAGCCAATAGCCCAACCGGCCGCCGCCTGCGGAGCGTTGCGCATCTAGGGCGCCGCGCAACTGGGCGCCGGTGATCCAGCCCTGTTCGAGCATAGTCAATCCCAGCGGGATGCGGTGGTTGTGCGCCTCGCTGCCGGCATTCGGCGCCTCCGACTCGCGGCGGAGCGCCGCCTCAATGACCGTCCTCGCGCAGGCTGCCGAGCAGCACCACCCTCCTTCGAAGATCGGAGCCGAGTGGGGACGGAGAAGCTTGAGCCAGCCTGAAGAACAACCGGGATTGGAGCAGGTTTGAAAGATGCCGGCGCGCCCCGCGAGCGCAGGTGATCGTGCGGGAAGCGCATGCTCATCCTCGGGGGCCAACCCGCTGCCGGCGTTGGGAACCAGCACAGCCGTTCCGGATTCGCGGCTTCTCCTCACAAGCGGAACCGGGGTCAGAAGAGGCATCGGATACTCTCCAGCCGACGTTGCGGTGCGGCCACTTCGGTCACTCTCAATCCGAAGTTGCCGTTTACGAGAACCACTTCGCCGCGAGCCACGATCTTGTCACCCACGACCAGGTCCACGGGATCGGATACGTGGCGGTCGAGCTGCACCACGTCTCCCGGTCCAAGATCGAGAATCTCGCCGAGCGGCATCTCCCGCGATCCGAAGCGGAGCGAGGCTTCGAGTTCGACGTCGAGAAGCAGTTCCAGACCAGGACTCAGGCGGGTTGCCGGAACACCGGCCGCAGGCGCCGCCGGCTTGGCGGCCGAATCTGCAGCCGGCAGGGCGTGCATATCCTCGCGCACCAGAATCGCCCAGGCACGATCGCCCGAGCGCAATTCGAAGGCACGCGTCACCTTGCTTTCACTGGCATTCTCCTCGAATTTCTCTACCCTGCATCTGGTGCCGCTCTGGGAGAGCATCTCCCCGGCCGCGGCATTGCAGGTCTCTTTCAGAACCTCGGCCCATCCTTCCTTCTGGTCCGCTCCCTCTCCCAGCAACGGAGCATCAAGAATCGCTCCATCGAGCAGGATCGTGAATCGCCCTTCGAGGTCGCCGGAAATGGTTGCGGTAAAGCCGAACGAACCTGAGGTGAACGGCTTGGGCAGCGACTCGTTCAGCTGCGGCTCGCCCGCCAGAGCCTGGGCCAGGAGATCGGTGGCAACCTGCACCCAGTAATCAAGGAAAGTCTTCATGAGTTCAGCTCCATTGGCGCACCGTGCGCCGGGTCGGTCACCGGCAGCTCAATGCGCGCGGCGCGATGCGGCCCCTGCCGTACTGCTGCGGCCCGCGCCAGAGTCTCGCCGCCTACCCTCCAGAGCGGCGAATTGTTGGCCGCCAGGTTCAGGCGCAGAACTGCACCCGGGGTGAGGTTCTCAATCTCGCTGGCTCGCACCGAAACCGCAGGCAGCTGCAGCGAGCAGCCAAAGTGGATCCGGCGGGCTGCGGCCTCGATCCGCGTACGGGTCTCCGCCGCATGACGGCGGCTGCGACCCCAGTCGGAGGTGAGCCGGCGCAGAATCGTGTTGGCCACAACCGCGGGAAAGGCCAAGTTGAGGAGCCCCGAGCAATGCGGCATGCGAATCTCGAAGCTCAGGCAGAGGGTCTTCTCGGTTACGGCCATGATCCGCGCCGCCTGAGTCTGCATCTGGCGGCGCTCGAAGCTGAAACTCAGCTCCACCGGCTGCCAGGCCAGTGTCAGCTCGCGACAGATGATCTCCACCACACTGCCTAGAATCGACTCCTCAATGTCAGTGAGCTCCCGCAGCGGTCCATCCTTGCCCTCGCCACCCAGCAAGAGATCGATGATCGGCGGCGCCATAGCCAGGTCGAGCTGGAGCACCGAAAGAGCGCCCAGGGGTTCGAGCCGCACCGAGGCCACGTAGCTGATCTCGGGGATTCTCAGCAGAAACTCATTGAATTGAATCTGTTCGGCCGACACCAGGTTTACCTGGAATCGCGTTCTGAGCCACGCTGCCAGGTTGTGGGTCAGGTTGCGGGCGAACAGATCGTTCAACATACTGATGGCGCGTAGCTGCTCATTCGAGATCTGCCCGGCCGAGGAGAAGTTATAAGGAACAACGCGAGCCTTGACGCCAGACCGAGTTTCGTCCAGGGCGGTCGCCTGGGCCGCCTCAAAGAGCGCGTCGATTTCGTCCTGTTTGAGTGTTTTTTCCATCCGCGCCATCCTCTATAGTCCCTAGCTGCGCCGCGCCCGTACTGCGGGCTGCGCGTGCTCAAAGGCACCGCGCACCGTCAGGTCGCGTAACTGAGCCCGCAGGTGAACCACAGCCGAGGCATGTATCTGGGAGATGCGTGACTCAACTACGCCCAGGGCCAGTCCAATCTCGCGCATGGTCATTTCTTCGAAGTAATACAGAGTCATTACCAGCCGCTCGCGGTCGGGCAGCCGGGTGATGGCGGCGCTCAACCGTTCCTCCATCTCGCTCCTCAGGCAGCGAAAGAGCGGGTCCTCTTCGGGGCGTCCGGGAATGTAGGCCAGCTCCTCCTCGCCCGAGTCCTCGTTCCGCTCCATGTGCAGGGTGCCGATCTCGAGACCTTTCAGATCTCCTAGTAACTGCTGGTATTCCTCGAGATCGAGGCTCATCTCAGCGGCAACCTCATTTTCTCCGGGCGCGTGGCCCAGGCGAGCCGTCAGAACCCGTATCGCTTCCTCAACCGCCCGGCCTTTGCGCCGTAGCTCCCGCGGGCTCCAGTCCAGGGTGCGCAGACTGTCAAGAATCGCTCCGCGGATGCGGAACTGCGCATAGCTGCGGAACTGCACCTTCTTGGCTGGGTCGAACTTGGTAAAAGCGTCCAGCAAACCCATCACGCCGGCCGATACCAGATCCTCGATGTCCACGTGCTGGGGCAGCCGCTCATGAATTCTGCGGGCCAGAAAGCGAACGATCGGCAGGTGCTCGAGCAGCACGCGCTCCTGTTCACCGGTCAGCATTCCGCCCTCGGGAATCGCGGCCGGCGGGTATGTCCCCGCAACAGCCCGACGTACCGAGACCCTTGCACTCCCCTGCCGAGCCACCGCTTCAGTTCCCATCTAAGCCCACCTCACCAACCATCTGACTGCCCACCTCATCGCACCGTTCCCACCGGCCGCAACCGCACCTCGGGAGGAATCTCCCCCGGCGCGACCACCGCCATCCTCGGAACTACCGGCTCCAGCCAACGCCTGACCTGGTAGCGCGCCGGACTGGAAACAAGGAGCACGGGAAGGGCCGCACCGGGATTGGAGCCGATAAGGTGCTTCACAGAATCGATAAGACGCCGCACCACGGGCGTTCCTGCGCCTGTCCGGGCCGGCAGGCGAGCCCCGCTCTCCGGTGCAAGGCTGGCGATGATCTCTTCTTCCATTCCGTGATCGAGGAGCAGCGCCGGCAGCTGGCCTTCTTCATCCACCAGCTGCTGCACCAGTCTGCGGCCCAATGCCTGGCGCGAGGCCTCAACCAGCGCCACAATGCTCTTGTTCGCCGGAGCGGTCTCGAGCAAAGCCTCAAGAATTGTGCCGAGGTCGCGGATCGAGACCCGCTCGCGGAGCAGCTGTTCCAGAACCCGGCTCGCCTCGCCCAGCGACAGCAGCTTTGGCACCAGCTCCTCAAGCAGCTTGGGGTGGGAGTCGTTGAGCGCATCCATCAGCCGCTTGATCTCGGCACGGCCGATGAGTTCCCATGCATGGCTGCGAATCAATTCACCGAGATGGGTGGTGATGACGGTAACGGCGTCGACCACCGAATAGCCGGCGGCGATGGCCTGATCCTCAAGGGCGGGCGCGATCCAGATCGCGGGCACCCCAAAGGCCGGCTCGCGCGTTTCCTTTCCGCTAAGCGGCCGGCGGCCGGTCTCGCCCGAGACGGCCAGCATCTGCGCGCCTTCGGTCTGCCAGCGGCCGATCTCGATTCCGCGCAGCGAAAAAACATACTCCCGCGGCTTCAACCGCAGGTTGTCCGAGATATGCACCGGGGGAATCAGAAATCCCATCTCGGCCGAAAGCTGCCTGCGCAGTGTGCGCACGCGGCCCAGCAGTTGGCCGCCCTGCTTGTCGTCGACCAGGGGAATCAGCTGGAATCCGATCTCCAGGGTCAGTTCTTCCAGGCGCAGCAGGTTGGCCATCTCTTCGGCGTTCGCTGCGCGAGCCTCGCCGGCCTTCTTCTTCTCCGGTGTTCCCGCGTCGGCTCCAGGCGCTTGCGGCGGATGGGAGGCGATTCGTCTTGCGCTCCAGAACAAGCCCCCCGCAACGGCCAGGAAGACGAATTTGGGCAATCCCGGAATCAGGCACATCCCCAGCGAGACCAGACTGGCGAGATAGAGCGTTGCGGGGCGCGCAAACAACTGCTGCCGGATCTCGCCGCCCAGCATGCCGGCCGAGTTGGCGCGGGTGAGCGTGATGGCCCCGGCAACCGAGACCAGAAGCGACGGGATGATGGTGACCAGGCCGTCGCCTACGGTGAGGACCGTATACGTGCGTGCCGCTTCGCCCAGCTCGATTCCCTGCTGCAGCGTCCCGATCAGCAGGCCAGCGATGATATTGATCGCGGTAATCAGAATCGTGGCCAGCGAGTCGCGCTGGTTGAAGCGCGCTGCGCCGTCCATGGCGCCATAGAATTCGGCTTCCCGTGCGATCGCCTGCCGCCTGCGCCTGGCTTCCGCTTCATCGATCAGGCCGCCGTTCATGTCGGCGTCGATGGCCATCTGCTTGCCGGGCAACGCATCGAGCGTGAAGCGCGCGGTAACCTCAGCCGTTCGCACGGCCCCATGAGAGACCACTAAGAATTGAATGGCGACCAGAGCCAGAAACAGCACGAAGCCGACCACGTAGTTGCCGCCCACTACGAACTGGCCAAAGGCCTCGATGACGTGGCCTGCTGCCGCAGTTCCCTCCTGCCCGTGCAGCAGAATGCGGCGGCTCGAAGCAATGTTGAGGGAGAGCCGGAAGAGCGTGAGGAGAAGCAAAAGCGTGGGAAAGACCGACAGCTCCACAGCGCGGCGAATTTGGATTGCGGAGAGAAAGACGATGACCGAAGCGGCAATCGAAAGCGCCAGCAGCAGGTCGAGTACCGGGGCGGGCAGCGGAACTATCATCACGAAAATCACGCTGATCGCCGCCAGCGGCAACGCGTACTCGCGCATGCGCTCGATGATCGATGGCCGGCGGGCAAGGGTTCCGGCGGCGAGTGCGGCAGTGCTCATTGGGTGCCTCCTCGAATCGGTGAACTTGCGGACGAAGCCCCGGCAGCGGCCTGCGCGGGGTGGACAGCGGCGTTGCGGCGGCGCTCGCGGAGTTCATCTTCCACACGCTGGCGGTAGAGGTAGGCGAGGATCGCAGCCACTGCAGCATAGAGATCTACCGGAATCGCCTGACCCACCTCGACGGTGCGATAAAGCGACCGCGCCAGCGGTGGATTTTCGACAATCGGCACGCCCGCCCAGCGAGCCTCGGCCTTGATCTCCTCCGCCAGCAGGTTCCGGCCCTTGGCCACGACCCGCGGGGCCTCCATGGTCAAGAAGTCGAATCCCAGCGCTACGGCGTAGTGGGTGGGATTGGTGAGCACCACGGCTGCCTTGGCTACGTCGGCCTTCACGCGGCGGCGGCGCATCTGGCGCTGAAGCCCGCGAATGCGAGAGCGAATCTGCGGGCTGCCCTCAGTCTCCTTGTACTCATCGCGCAGATCCTGGCGGCTCATCTTCAGCCGTGACTCGCGGCTCTGCCATTCGACGAGGTAATCGACTGCCGACCAGACGAAGAGCAGCCACGCCGCTGTCAGCAGCAGCCCATACACGTCCTTCCCAAGCTGTTCCAGCCGCGCATTGGAGAACGGCGGCAAGCTGAGCTGGCGGCTGATGCGCTGCACGGCAAAGACGGCGAGAAAGGCCGCGGGAAGAAGCGACTTTCCCAGCCTTGCCGCCGCGCGCAGCGAAAACAGGTTCTTGGCGTTGGTCAGCGGATTGATGCGATCGATTTTGAAGCCGATGTTGCCGCCGTGCACGCTTACGCCGCCGGTCTGTACCATGCCCACCGCCAGCGCTGTCGCGGCCACGGCCGTCATGATCGCCGCCGCGGGCGTCAGCACCGCGACCGTCAGGCGCCGCAGTGCCGCCAGGGTCGGCGTAAGGGTTGACGGCTCCCACTTGGACGGCGCGCCGAGCGCCAGAAACTCCGTGAGCGATGAGCGCCAGGCCTCCATCGCGCGACCGCCGATCACCCCCAGCATGATCACTCCAGCCAGCATGCCCGCAGCGGCCGAGAGCTCGCGGCTGTGCAGGATGTCGCCCTCCTTGCGCGCCTTTTCGCGCCGGTGCTGGGTGGCCTGCTCGGTGCGCTCGCCGGGCATGGTTCACCCTCCCCAACCGAGAGCGCCGCGCGCCGTGGGCGCGGCGATCAGCTTTTCGGCCATATCGAGCAGCGAGTCGAAGCGGATTTCAATGAATCGCGGCCAAAGCGCCAGAGATCCGGTAAGAACCACAAAGCCGGCCAGTGTCTTCAAGGGCACGGTCAGCATCATTACCGGCAACTGCGGGCTGAGCTTGCCGAGCAGAGCCACCGCGATTTCGACGAGAAGCGTTGATGCAAGAACCGGCGCCGCAAGCTCAATCGCCGCCAGAAAGACCCCCCCGGCAGCCCGGACAATCACTTCTGCTGCGGGAGCTCCCAATGCAAAACTCCCCAATGGCGCGGCTTTGAAGCTGCGCACCACCGAAGCCAGCAGGATGCGGTCGAGTCCCGCGGTAATCACGACCAGCAGGCCCATCAGTTCGAACAGTTCGCCCATGATGGGCGTCTGCACCGCCGAGTCGGGATCAAGCAGGTTGACCAGTGAGAAGCTGAATTGCAGACCCACGATCTGACCCGCGAAAATCAGCATTTCGGTAAGCAGCGTGAGCGAGAGCCCGTAGACCAGCCCCACGGCCAGCTCGCCAATCAGGCCAGAGACCGTAAGCGACGCCTGGGCATGGGGCGATGAAGCAACCACGGGTGCCAGCAGAAAAGCCACGGCGCCGGCGAAGACGGCCTTGGCGCGAACGGGCAATGCGGCCGACGAGAAAAAAGGGGCAAAGACCATCATCCCGCTCACCCTCACCAGAGCCAGCGTCATCGCACTCAGGAATGTCGTCCAGTCGGTCATCGTCTTCGTTTCCGCCCGTGGATCGTGTTGCGCGAATCGTGTTTCGTGATCTGCCAGGTGCTCGTTGCTCACCAACCCCGAGGCACGTGTCACGATGCACGCGTTATCCCAAAAACCTGTGAAAGTCCCCCAGCAAAACCCGCGTATATGTCGCCATCCGCTCCAGGAACCACGGCATCCCGGCCAGTAGGATCAGGGCAATCGCCGCCAGCCGGGGAACGCTGGTCAGCGACTGCTCCTGCAAGCTGGTCAAGGTCTGCACCAGGCTCAGCAGAAAGCTCAAAAGCGCCGCGGAGATGAGGATCGGCGCGGCCAGGATCATCGCTTCCTTCAAGAGCTGGCGCATCAGTTCGGCAACCATGTCGGGCGTCATGCACTATCCCCTAGAAACTCTTCAAGAGCGAGCTGGCGAGCAGGTTCCAGCCGTCGACCATTACAAAAAGCAGAATCTTGAGCGGGGTCGACACCACCACCGGCGGCAGCTGGAACATGCCGATTGAGGTGGTGATCGAGGCTGTGACAATGTCGATCAGAAGAAAGGGCAGAAACAACACTGCGCCGATCGAGAAGCCCGCTTTGAGCTCGGAGAGAATGTAGGCCGGCACAACCACGCGCATGGGCAGGTCGTCCGGCGTATTAGGCCGCGCAACCTGTCCCGCCGCGGTAAACAATGCGAGGTCTTTCTCGCGCGCATAGCGCAGCAGGAAGTGCTTCACCGGCACGGTGCCTCGCTCGATCGCTTCGGTCCCCGAGATCTGTCCGGCACGATAGGGTTCCACCGCCTGCTGGTCCACCTGGTTCAAGACCGGCGTCATGAGGAACCACGCCATCATCAGCGCCAGCCCCATCAGGGTTGGATTGGAGGGCGCGGTCTGCGTGCCCAGCGCCTGGCGCAGAAAATGAAACACCACCAGCAAGCGCACCAGGGGCGTCATCACCATCAGGATCGCGGGCAGCAGCGTGACGATGGTCAGAACAAAAAGAATCGTCCAGGGCGTCGAGTCGGAGGGATGAAAACGCGCGTTCAGATCGGGCAAAAGCTGCGCCGGCGCGGCCAGTGCAGCAGCGCGTACCAGACCTGCCAGAATTGTTACCATGAGGCCCTCGCTGAGTGGCGCAGGCTCTCGCGAGTCGCAATCCGTGCTCCAGCTGGCGCGCGCTCGTCGAGCGGATAGAATGCTGGACCTCCGTCAGTCGAAGTGGCGACCAGCAGACGCCTTCCGTCTGCCTCCACCAGTGCCAATGACTGTCGCGGCGCGAGCGGAATGCGCTCAAGCAACTTGAGCCGGGGTTCATTCCGCTTTGCGCTGCGCAGCCTTCTGATCAGCGCTCCGGCCCAGCCACCAATCGCCGCCTGTTTGTCCTTCTCCTTCAACTCCCCCGCCTCTCTTCAAGTCCCGCGTATTAATGCCGCCCGCAACGATTCGCGCTTCGATTCGCGTTTCGCACCACCCAAGCCGGCCGCTATATCCGCTCTAGGGGAGCCGCGTCAGCCGCACCACAAGCTCAGTTTCGATCACCTCAAACTCGGTCCAGGCCAACTGCACGGCGCCTGCAGCCAGCGGCAGGTCCACTCCGTGGCCCCATTCCGACTCAATCAGCCGTCCCAGTTCGAGCGCCAGAAGATCCCGCACTCTGAAGTCGCGCAGCGGGATGGACACATCGAGTTCGACCGGAAGCCGGTTAATCGGCGCACGAAAAGCCCCCGTGTTTGGCTCCACTTCTGCGCTCGCAACCGCCGCCGAAGCTGGAACGAGAGCCCGCTCCTGCACTTCTTCAACAGCCAGTTGAGTGCCGGTCGTTGCAGCTTGCGCGGGCTGTCGTGCAGCACCTGGAACCGATGGCCCCCGGCCAGACTGCACATTTGGCGTCTGCCCGGGAGTTTTCACACCCTGACCCGACTGAGTTTGAGTGCCCGCCGTTGGTGCCGCAGCCATACGCAGCAGGTAGGAGCAGCGAAGTGACCAGAGAGAAAACAGATCGATTGGAATGGTCTAAGAACTGCGCCGGCGTGACCGCACCATGCCGTCCGCCACCGAAATTAACTTCGCTGGTACACTGAAGATTGCAGCCGGTCAGCGTTTTACCCGCGCGTCAGCGCCAGAAAACGCACCGGTCCGAGGTCGACGACAATGCCAGAAGCGAATGGAAACAAAGCAATTACCGGAACGTCATTGCGCCTGAAGGTGGGCCTGGCTGAAATGCTCAAGGGCGGGGTCATCATGGACGTGATGAGCGTGGAGCAGGCCCGCATTGCCGAAGAGTCCGGCGCGGCCTCGGTGATGGCGCTCGAGCGCGTCCCAGCCATGATTCGCGCCGAGGGCGGCGTGGCGCGCATGGCCAAACCCAGCCTCATCAAGCAGATCATCCAGGCGGTTTCGATCCCGGTGATGGCCAAGGCCCGCATCGGCCACTTTGCCGAAGCCCAGATTTTGCAGGAGATCGGCGTCGACTTCATCGATGAGAGCGAAGTGCTTACACCGGCCGACGAGGCCCACCACATCGACAAGCACGCCTTTACTACGCCGTTCGTATGCGGTGCCCGCAACCTCGGCGAGGCACTCCGCCGCATCGCAGAGGGCGCGGCCATGATCCGCACCAAGGGCGAGGCCGGCACCGGCGACGTGGTCCATGCCGTGCGGCACATGCGGCAAATTACGAAAGAGATGCGCCAGCTCACCGTTCTCACCGACCAGGAGCTCTACGCTGCGGCCAAAGAACTTCAGGCCCCCTACGAGCTGGTAAAGATGGTCGCCCAGACCGGCAAGCTGCCGGTGCCCAACTTCTCGGCCGGCGGCATCGCCACACCGGCCGACGCTGCGCTCATGATGCAACTCGGCGCCGAGGCCATATTCGTGGGCTCAGGCATCTTCATGAAAGAGCGCGCCACTCCTCTTGATGTAGAAAACGATCCTCGCGAGCGCGAGGAGGCGATCAGCCGCGCCAAGGCCATCGTGATTGCCACCACGCACTACAACGATCCCAAGATTCTGGCCGAGGTCAGCGAGCAGGTGACGGGAACGATGAAAGGTCTTGCAGCCGCTGCTATCGAGGAGAAAGAGCTTCTGCAAACCCGCGGCTGGTAGCGGCTTGCGGTGGGGTAAAGTGCTCGCTATTCGCTCGGGCTTGCGGCTTCCAAGTCCCCACCTGGCTGCAGAGCTTTTGTTCATCAATGCAAGGAACAAGGATTGATCGCAGTCATTAGCAAACCACGCATCGGCGTCCTGGCCATCCAGGGCGATTACGCTGCCCACGCCGCTGCGCTCGAGGAATCCGGTGCAGCTCCCTCCCTCGTCAAAACGGCTGAAGATCTCCGCTTGGACACCCATCCCCTCGACGGTCTCATTCTTCCCGGCGGTGAATCCACCACGATGCTCAAGTTTCTCGAGCGCCGCGGCCTTTTCGAACCACTGCGCGACTTCTGCCTTGCCAAACCCGTCTTCGGCACCTGCGCCGGGGCCATCCTGCTGGCCCGCGAGGTCCGGCATCCAGTCCAGCGCAGCCTCAACCTCCTCGATGCGGTAGTTGAGCGCAATGCCTACGGCCGCCAGATTGACTCTTCCATTTTCGAGGCCGAATCCAAACTCCCCGGCGGTCCGCTCGAGATGGTCTTCATCCGCGCTCCCCGCATCGTCGAGATTGGTCCTGAAGTTGAAGCGCTGGCCTTTCGTGAGGGCTTTCCAACGCTGGTCCGCCAGGGATCAGTAATGGCCGCTACCTTTCATCCCGAGCTCTCTTCGAGCCGCCGCGTCCATCGACTTTTTGTCGACGGAGTCAGATTAACGGCATCAAAACTCGTGTGACGCGTTCGGGAATTCCCTGAAGTCTCACCGTTTCTTCATATAGCCGGATTCAGACCCCGCCAGTGTGGGCTTAAGAAAGAACTCTCTTTTGATTGGGAATGCGTCCAACGAAAAGTAAGAGTACGCTTTTGATTAGGGCCTGCTCCCAACAGGCTCGAGAGGTCTTGAATGCCGTCGATCTTCACTCCCCTGCCCGCCGAAGTCGACCGAAAAGCTCCCGGTACCGGGGGAAAACCGCCTGTCGACAGGCGTCCGACCGGTGGAGGCGGTGGGGGCGGCGACGACGATCGGCGAAATCCTAGGCGTGGTCCGCGTGAACTGCTCAACAAGATTCGGGCCAGTGTCTTCTGCGTGCTGGCCTGCGACATGGTGTTCTTCGTTGTGCTCGTCATTCTGTTTTATGCGCGTCAGGCCGGCACTCATCTCGATCCTGCGCTTATGCGCCAGATTGGCGATTGGAAACCGGTTCTGCTCCCACCCATCCTTTTCCTCAACACAGCGACGCTGCTTTTAAGCAGCCTCACCATGGAAGTGGCTCGCCGGCATATCTTTCGCGAAATCGATGTTCTCGAGGAATGGCTCGGCTTGGGCAGGCCCGCGCTTCGCCGCACCCTGCCCTGGCTGGGCGCCACACTTGCGCTCGGCTTGCTCTTTCTGGCCGGGCAGTTAATTGCGTGGAAGCAGTTGACGGTACAGGGATTTGCATTCGATCGCTGGTCGACGCCGGCCAGCTACTTCTTCTACCTTGTCACCGGACTCCATGCCGCCCATCTCTTCCTCGGCGTGCTGGCCCTTGGCTTTTGCCTGGTCGCACTGCACAGGTTGCGGCGGGTTGAAGTAAGGCAGATCGCCGTCGACGCAACGGCATGGTACTGGCATGCCATGGGCCTAGCTTGGCTGGTTCTCTTTGCTGTCCTGGTTCTGGGCCAATAGGTTTCAGCGCGCCGGATCGGCCGTATAGCGCTTCAAAACCGACACGCGCTTTGCGCCACGCCGCTTCACGTTTTCAACCGATCTCAATTCTCCGGATTGTTGGTCTCTGCGTCGGGCGCTATTTTTGCCGCGGCCGCCTCGTCCAGGCGCGCCAGCGGTCACCCAGGGTCGGTACCTCAGGGCAGGCGTAGTAAATCTCGCAGTTGATGGCCATCAGCATCTCGACCGCCTGCAATTTTGCATCCCCATGGGTGAATGTGCCACCTTCATGGATGTACTCATCCGTAAGGTATTCAATGGCGTGTCCGAGCTTTTCAAGGGCGTGACCGGCATTTGGACTGATGCGCCGCCGGCGATTCTTCCGCACCCGGGCAGGTGCTGTGACTGGGGCTGCTTCAATTACCGGAAATGCAGTCGTGGCGGATGTCACCATGGATTTCGTCCTCATCGTCTTCTTCGGCCCTTTAACCAGCTTTATCAGATGACGAACGTACTGTATCTCCCCTCAGCACACCGTGATTATGTCTTGCGCTCCGTCATCGGAAAGTGACGAAGCTCACATCGCCCTGCGACAGGGTCACGCCCTACAGCCTCCAGCGGTGGCAAAATCATTCGTGCATACCAACACTCGTTTGATTCATCGAATCATGAGTGGTTTCTCATTTCCATTCGGCGTATCGGCTACCAACTCCGTCGCGCCTTGACGGGATGAGGCTGAAAACCTAAGCTCAAACCAGGGGTCGCCGGAGCCCCGAGTACAAAGTTCTTGCCCCTCCGGCGGGCACACTTTCTCTTTTTTTGGGGACCAGCTGTGAAGATTCCCTACTATTGGCAGTATTTGCCGCTGCTCATGCAGGTTCTGGCCGCCATTCTGCTTGGCGCCTTCATGGTTCTTGCCTCGTGGTTCATTGGCCGGCACCGCAATACGGCGGTCAAACTCGACGCCTACGAGTGCGGCATTGAGGCCGTCGGCGACGCGCGCGGGCGCTTCAGTGTCCGCTTCTATATGGTTGCCGTTCTCTTCATCCTGTTCGACGTTGAAGCGGTCTTCATGATGCCCTGGGCCGTCATTTACACCAGACTCCCCAAGATTACCGGCTCCAGGCTCTTTGGCTTCTGGGAGATGGTTGTCTACCTCGGCTTTGTGGCCGTTGGCCTCTACTACATTGTGCGCAAGGGCGTTCTCGACTGGAGCTCGGACAAGGCGGACCTCTGAAACTCCGCATCAACCCTGCCGCCCGTTGGTTCCGGGCTCAGGTTAATCGAAAGCTCACGAAGCAAGAATCCTCCGCGGAAGGACGCGGGCAGCTGGATCGAAAAGGCGGGCACAGGGAATGACACCAACACCAGCGTTAACCGGCAGGGAGGCTGTGCTCAATGCGCTTCCCGATCACCCTGCGGTCAAAGCCATTCTCGCCTGGAAGGACTCTGCCCTTGCCGACGCCAAATTTGAGTTTGGCGAACTCACCCTCACTGTTCCACGCGAAGAGATTCGCGCCGCCTGCGAAACACTGCGCCAGGCCGGTTATAACTTCTTTGAGGACATGACCGCGGTCGACTGGTTCCCTGCAACGCCGCGGTTCCAGTTGAGCTACCATCTGCTCTCTCACGCTTTCAAGGAGCGCGTTCGCCTGCGCGTTCTTGTCGACGAGGCCGACGCGGCCATCGATTCCATTACCACCGTCTGGCCCGCAGCAAACTTCTACGAGCGCGAGGTCTTTGATCTCTTCGGCGTCCGTTTTGACGGCCACCCCGATCTGCGGCGCATCATGATGCCCGACGACTGGAAGGGCCACCCGCTACGCAAGGACTACCCAGTGGAGGGATACCGCTGATGGCGACAGTCGCAGAAACCCCGGAACTGACCAGCCTGGGCGGCCAGCACATGGTGCTGAACATGGGGCCCCAGCACCCGGCCACGCACGGCGTGCTTCGCCTGGTGGTTGAAATCGACGGCGAAGTCATCGTTAAGGTCCGCCCCGAGATTGGCTACCTGCATACCGGTATCGAGAAAACCTGCGAAGCCAAGTTCTACCAGCAGGTCATCCCCATGACCGACCGGATCAACTATCTCGATCCGCTCTCGAACAATCTCTGTTACTGTCTGGCCGTCGAAAAACTGCTCGACCTCGAAATTCCCGAGCGCGCGCAGTGGATCCGCGTGCTGCTCACCGAGCTCAGCCGCTTGAACTCGCACCTCATCTGGCTCGGCACGCACGCCATGGATATCGGCGCGCTCACCGTCTTCCTCTACACCTTCCGCGAGCGCGAAGAGATTCTCCGCCTCTTTGAGGCAGTAGCCGGCCAGCGCATGATGACCAGCTACTTCCGCATCGGCGGGCTCTCAATGGATGTGCCGCTCGACTACTTCGATCGCGTGCAGGCATTCATCAAGACCTTCCCCGAGAAGATCGACGAGTACTCGAATCTGCTCACCGGCAATCCGATCTTCATCAACCGCCTCAAGGGCGTCGGCCATCTTTCGCCCGAGGACGCCATCGCTCTCGGCGTCACCGGTCCTCCGCTGCGTGCATCCGGCGTCGATATCGACCTGCGCCGAGATATGCCCTACTCGAGTTACGAAAAATTCGATTTCAATGTGCCCATCTCGCACGGTTGCGACACCTGGGCGCGGTACGAAGTGCGACTCATCGAGATGCGCGAGAGTACAAAGATCATCCAGCAGGCCCTCGACGGCATGCCCGGCGGACCGGTCAAAGCCGATGCGCCCAAGATCGTTTTGCCCGACCGCGAAAAGATGAAAACGCAGATGGAGGCCCTGATCCATCACTTCAAGATCGTCACTGAAGGGTTTGCCGTTCCCGCCGGCGAGGTATATCAGGGCATGGAGTGCGGGCACGGCCAGATGGGCTACTACGTGGTTTCAGACGGTACGGCGAAACCGTATCGCGTGCACATGCGTTATCCCTCGTTTGCCACATTGCAGGCGCTGGAAACTATGTGCAAAGGCCGGCTGATCGCCGACATGGTGGCTGTTATCGGGTCGATTGACATTGTGCTGGGGGAGATCGACAGGTAGGGATCGAAATCGCGGCGCAGGTTTTGAAAGGGCACCACCGGCTTCGCCGACCCGCAATAGATGAAACGGGCGAAGCGCATCGAGTAGAGTGAGGTCGTGAGTTTCTTTGTAGGGCACGAGTTTACTTGTGCCGCATGACCGCCAACAAATCTTTCAGGGGCTTCAGCCCCTGAAACCCGGAGGGAGCAGAGGCCTTCAGGCCTCTGAAACGAACGGAAGAAAGGATCGGGGCTTTAGCCCCGGAAGGAAACAGGATTTGACGCAGACCAGCTCATGTGGAGACGTTCTCATTGCAAACAATGAGTCTCTTTATGCCGAGCTCTGGACATCCCTCGCCTCTCTGCTCCGCAGCTACACCGCGCTGCACGGCCTCCACGAGGGAATTGAAGCCGTGATCGAATCCGACGCGAATCGCATCACCGCAAGGAACGGACCTCGCATGCTTCATCTTGAGCGCCACAATAACGCCGTCACCTGGATGCGCGAAAATGGAACGAGCGAGGTGCTGGAATTGACGGATCACGGCCGGCTGCGTGGCCCTGAAGGCGAGGAAGAGTTGGATATGGCCGCAGAGGCGTGGGCGCGGGAACTGATGAACGGAGATGCGACGCGATGAGCACGGATTCGACGAGCCCCGAAACCATGTCGATCTTTTCGCCGAAACTGGCCGCGCGCTTCGATGCGCTCGTCCAGAAATATCCCGTCAAGCGTTCCGCCCTGGTTCCCATGCTGCTTTACGCACAGGACGAAATCGGCTACCTCTCTGACGGCGTCATCGCCGAAGTTGCAATGCGCGTCGGCATCACCGAGCTCGAGGTGCGCAACGTCGCCACTTACTACTCCATGCTGCGCTTCAAGCCGGCCGGTAAATACAACGTCCAGGTCTGCACCAATATCAGCTGCATGCTGCGCGGGGCATACGAGGTTTTTGAGCGCTTCCAGGAGGAGCTCGGCGTCGGCGACAAAGGCGTCACTGCTGACGGTGTCTTCTCTCTTGAGGAGGTTGAATGCATTGGCGCATGCTGCTGGGCCCCGGCCATCCAGGTGAACTACGACTTTCACGATGAGCTATCACCCGATCACGTTCCGGGCATCATCGACGGTTATCGCGGAAAAGCCCGCGCTGAAGGGAGCCGCTGATGCCGCGCCTTGTTTCTCATCCCGATGAGGTCAAAATTATCTCGCGCCGCTTTGGCATGGGCGCGGAAAAGGTTGATCGCTACGTCGAGCTCGGCGGCTACGAAGCTGCCAAGAAGTGTCTCGCAAAAGGGCCCGAATGGATCATCGAAGAGATGAAGGCCAGCGGTCTTCGCGGCCGAGGCGGCGCGGGGTTCCCGACCGGCATGAAGTGGTCGTTTGTGCCCAAGCAGTCGGCCAGGCCCAAGTATGTTCTGGTCAATGGCGATGAGAGCGAGCCCGGCACATGCAAAGACCACCTCATTTTTCTGCACGACCCTCATGCGGTCATCGAAGGCACCATCATCGCCGGTCTCGCCATTGGCGCCAAAGTAGGCTTCATCTATCTCCGCGGAGAGTATCGTTATCTGCTCGAGATTATGGAGCGCGCCGTCGCCGATGCCTACGATCGCGGATTCCTCGGCAAGAACATCTTCGGCTCCGGCACCGAATTCGAAGTAATTACGCAGACCGGCGCAGGCGCCTACGAAGTGGGTGAAGAGTCGGCGCTCATGGAGTCGCTCGAGGGCAAGCGCGGAGTTCCTCGCATCAAGCCGCCCTTCCCCGCCGTCGTCGGACTCTACGGCGGACCTACAGTCATCAACAACGCTGAAACCATCGCTTCGGTG
>DATJSB010000046.1:0-4624 GCA_035504315.1 Occallatibacter sp. | reverse complement strand
ACCGGCAGAAAGTGGGAAATCGCTGTTAATCAGGGACCTGGCGCATTGCCGGCATTTGGCAGCAGGAATGCTTATACCTGTATGACACGATCGGGACAGGAAGCCACCCAGTCCTCCGCAGGCCCGCCGACCCAGGGCTGGTCGCGACGGGCGTAAGCGCAAGACTCGGTCAGCGGCGCACGCCGGTTTCCAGCGTCCGGACTTTCATGACTAACTTGAAGGAGATCGTATGGGAGCGTCAGTTATAGACATGCCTGGGGCTCAGGAACCGCCGGCCGGTTTTCATGTGAGTGCGCTCGAAGAGATGACCACTATGATGGCCAAGCGACGGCCTTACTTTCGGCGCATCGCGCAGCGGCGACTGGACAATATCGCCGACGCCGAAGACGCAGTGCAGGATGCCTTCCTGTCCGCATGGAGACATCTGGACCAATTCCAGGGGCAGGCGCAGATGTCGACCTGGCTAACAGCCATCGTGATGAACTCGGCTCGGATGGTGCTCCGCAGACGGCCTCGCCAACCGCATTTTCCGTTTGACGGCCAGGATCAAGGTGAGGATTCGCTGCGCCTTTCGGAAATGCTTCCGGATGGTCGTCCGGACCCCGAATCCGAATTCCGCCGGCGGGAATTGCTGGGCAGGCTGAATCGACTGTCGACCCACCTGTCTCCAGCTTTGCGTGAAGTAATTCGCCTGCGGAGCGTTGAAGGGCTGAGCACCCGTGAAGTCGCCAACAATCTTGGGTTGACAGAAAGTGCTGTAAAGACCCGTGCGGCCAGGGCCCGCGCAGAGCTGAGGAGGCTGAGTCGTTCGGTCCCTATTGACGGAGGTAACCCTGCGGAATATCAATTTCGCCGGCAGCGACGACGCCGGAAAACAGGTGCAGAGGAGAGTGTTCAGTTCGACGACCTCTTCGCGTGAGAGACGATATGTGCATCGCCGATATGGCGGCGCGAATTTTCCGAAGCCACCACGAGCATGGTATACGTTTCTCAACTCGTCGGTGGGGGCCGCCACGGACTTCGTCGCGATCTCTGCTTGATCGCTATTGTTCTGGACGAGTCACCGTCCCGCAAAATAACATGAATCCTCTGCCGCTGGTGTGTCCGCCATCCTCCGTTCCGAGCAGCAACGAAGACGCTAACGTCGCTGTGGGGGGGAGTGCGCCACTCGGCGCCACCGTGCTTCCGACCGGCGTAAACTTCAGCATCTTCTCGCGAAACGCGTCGCGGGTCGATTTAGTTCTGTTCGACCGCGCGGACGATGCTCGACCGTCTCGTGCCATACCCATCGATCCTGATACCAACCGAACGCTGGATTACTGGCACATCTTTGTGGCAGGCCTTGATTCCGGTCAAATCTATGGATATCGGATGCATGGCCCCTTCGATCCCCAAAGGGGGATGCGGTTTGATCCCGACAAGATACTCCTGGATCCCTACGGACGCGGCGTCGCCGTTCCGGAGAGATACGATCGAGCACTGGCAGTGGCTCCGGGAGACAACGCCGGAACCGCAATGAAGAGCGTTGTGGTGGACTCCAGTCAATATGACTGGGAGGGAGACCGGCCTTTGCACCGGCCTGCGTCGCGATCCATCATCTACGAGATGCATGTGCGAGGTTTCACTCGGCACCCGAACTCCGGCATATCGGCAGAAGAGCGCGGCACCTACGCGGGCGTGATCCGGAAGATTCCCTATCTGCAGACTCTCGGGATAACGGCCGTTGAGCTGCTGCCGGTCTTTCAGTTCGACGTACAAAGTGCCCCTCGGGGTCTGACGAACTACTGGGGATATCAACCGATCTCATTTTTCGCGCCACATTCCGGCTACAGTTCCCGCCGGGATATCCGCGGCCCGATAGATGAGTTTCGCGACATGGTCAAGGCTCTGCATCGCGCCGGGATCGAAGTCATTCTGGACGTCGTATTCAATCACACAGCCGAGGGCGATCATAAGGGTCCAACCCTTAGCTTCCGCGGCATCGAGAACGGAGTCTACTACGTCCTCGATGCAGATCGGTCGCGCTATGCCGACTTCAGCGGTACCGGCAATACCCTTAATGCCAATCATCCCGTCGTTCGGCGAATGATCGTTGACAGTCTTCACTACTGGGTCGAGGAGATGCACGTGGATGGCTTCCGCTTCGATCTCGCTTCGATCCTGAGCCGGGACGAATCGGGGCGGCTTATGCCCGGGCCTCCGGTCCTGTGGGATATAGACTCCGATCCCGTTCTGGCCGGAACCAAACTCATTGCGGAAGCATGGGACGCTGCGGGACTCTACCAGGTGGGAAGCTTCCCGGGGCACAGCTGGAGAGAGTGGAATGGACGTTTCCGCGACGACGTCCGCAGCTTTTTCCGCGGCGACGACAATACCGTCGAGGGGGTCGCAGACGGGCTCATCGGCAGTCCGCGAATTTACGCCCACAAAACTCGCGAGGCCGAACAAAGTGTGAATTTCGTCACCTGCCACGACGGGTTCACGCTCAACGATCTCGTCTCGTACAACGAGAAGCACAACCAGGAGAACGGCGAGAATGGACACGACGGCACAGACGACAATCGCAGCTATAACTGGGGCGTTGAAGGGCCCTCCGATGATCCCGCAATCGAAGCTCTGCGTAACCGCCAGATAAAGAACCTTTTCACCGTAACTATGGTCTCCCTCGGGCTTCCAATGATCCTGATGGGAGACGAAGTGCGGCGCACGCAGCGAGGAAACAACAATGCCTGGTGTCACGACAGCGAAATGAGCTGGCTCGACTGGGACTTGCTTGCCAAACACGCCGGTCTGCATCGGTTTGTACGATTGCTTCATCGACATCGGCTCATGCGAGCCGGCGATGCATCCGATGAGCGTCTCAGTCTGAACGAGCTTCTGCAGAGGGGGACTCGATCATGGCATGGTGTGAAGCTGGGAGAGCCTGACTGGGGTCGAGACTCCCATTCGTTGGCGCTGTACATGACCTGTCCGACCGATCGTTTAGCCTTCTTTCTGATTCTCAACGCATACTGGGAACCGCTGGAATTCGAGCTGCCACCGACCAGCGATCGGTTGCATTTCTGGCGCCGATGGATCGACACCAGTCTCGACTCGCCGGACGACATTGTAGATTGGGAGCTTGCCCCGGAAGTGCAGAGGTCTGTCTACTCGGCCGCTTCCCGGTCGGCGGTGGTGCTATTTGGGCTGTCAGGCTAGAGTCAGTCCCCTGGGTCGTTTCCATAAGTACTGCCGGGACGGGTGTATCGCTGTTTGACCCCGGTGGAAAACCCACGGAATCAAGGACTCGATAGCTTTTATTCAGTGCCGATCCCGGAAGCCTCTGTCCGTTTCGCGAATCCACCCTGCAACGCTCCAAGAACTTAGCTCTGTGCCTGGCAACTGAGGCAGACCGCCGGCGCGCGAGCCAAGCCGTGCCGATTTGATACCAAGGTGTTGACCGATACCTTCGTCCAATTCTTTTGCCAGCGAAAATCTGGCTCAATGGGAATCGCAGGACAGGATGACAGACAATGACTTTATCAAACCGCGGACTGGAAGCGCAGTTCAAATCGACGCTATCTGGCACGGAACCCGACACCGCACTCGTGGCAGCCGCGGCGGATGGCGACGTGAAATCCTTTGAGGCGCTTGTACGGCGCTACAGACGCACGGTTGTGGCCGTTGCCTACCGGATCACAGGTAGCCGCGATGATGCGGAAGACGTAGCCCAACAGACCTTCATGAAGGTATTCATGAATCTCTCGACGTTTTGCGGCAGATCTTCCTTTTCTACCTGGCTAACGAGCATCGCCATGAACGAAGCAAGGATGTGGAATAGGAAGGCATCGCGACGCCACGAGATCCGCGGAATCAATCTCGACGGGGAGGGAGAGATGGCGCCTTCGCTGGAGGTGTCAGATTTGCGCCCCGACGCCGAATCTGTCTATTTGACAGGAGAGAGAACGGCGCTTCTCCTGACAAAAATGAATGAGTTGAGACCGACAACGCGCATTGCTCTGGAGCTTTGCGAACTACAGGAAGAATCCACGAGTCGAGCAGCTGTGCTGCTGGGCATTACCGTGAGCGCGGTAAAGTCTCGCAGGAGTCGGGGAAGAGCGGAATTGCGCAGAGCGCTCGCATAGCGTTTTCCGCGCGCTCGCCACAGTGGCAGATGATCGAAGGGCAGGTAGCCCAGGCTGGCGTGACGCGACGGATGAACCAGTCTGTGCGGAAAAAGACCGCGACCTATGCAGAGTACCCGCGTACAAAACAATCGGGTTCGAGTTTCTTCGGTACCTCGGCACGGGGCCACGGCGGCCTGTCATCCGGAAAGCCGCAGATCGGCGCGGAGAGGGGAACGCACTACTCCGTACCTCGAAAGAAAGGGGAATGTCTTATACAATTCCCTTTGCGCAAGGAGTCACATGTCATCACTTCAGGAGTTTCGGTGCGAAGTCTGCGGCATGGTCACCACGAGTCCGATTCACTGGTTTGTGATTCGCTGCGGCGAATCTCAGCTGACAGTGTTCCGGTGGAATGCGGAATCGGCAAATGCCGCTGACGCCCGTCATTTTTGCGGCGAGGCCGATGCTCAAATTTACATCAGCCGCTGGTTCGATTCGGTGTGTTCTCCCCCAAAGCC
>DATJSB010000045.1:0-7361 GCA_035504315.1 Occallatibacter sp. | reverse complement strand
CTTCGAGAACAGCTTGTCGTAGAGCCGGATCTCAGCGTCGATGGCGTGTGCGGCCGAGACCCAGTGCATGGTCGACTTCACCTTGCGGCCGTCGGGCGAGTTGCCGCCGCGGCTCTTTGGATCGTAGACACAGTGCACTTCGACCACGTTGCCATCCGCATCCTTCACCACGCTCTGCGCCGTCACAAAATACGCATTGCGCAGCCGCACCTCCTTGCCCGGTGAAAGCCGGTAATACTTCGGTGGAGGAACTTCGCGAAAATCATCCTGCTCAATGTAAATCTCCCGGCTGAACGGAACCTGCCGCGTCCCGGCTGCCGGATCTTCAGGATTGTTCGCGACCTCGACGAACTCGACAGCATCTTTATCCTGGCCCTCGGGATAGTTGTCGATCACCACCTTCAGCGGGTGCAATACGGCCATCGCGCGCATGGCGCGGCGGTTCAGGTCGTCGCGCTGAAAGTGCTCCAGCATCTCGATGTCGGTCGTTCCATTGGTCCGCGAGGCGCCGATCGATGCGCAGAAGGCGCGAATCGCCTCAGCCGTAAACCCGCGCCGCCTGATGCCGCAGATCGTCGGCATGCGCGGATCGTCCCACCCGTTCACGCGGTTCTCCCGCACTAGTTGCAGCAGCTTGCGCTTCGACAGCATCGTGTAAGTCAGGTTCAGCCGGTCGAACTCGATCTGCTGCGAAGGAAAGATACCCAGCTGCTCGATGTACCAGCGGTAAAGCGGCTGGTGATCGGCGAACTCCAGCGTGCACATCGAGTGTGTGACCTGCTCGATTGAATCGGACTGCCCATGCGCGTAGTCGTACATCGGGTAGATGCACCACTCGTCGCCGGTGCGGTGATGCGTGGCGTGCAGGATGCGGTACATCACCGGGTCGCGCATGTTCAGGTTGGGCGAACCCATGTCGATCTTCGCCCTCAGCACGCGGCTGCCGTCGGGGAACTCGCCCTTCTTCATCCTTACAAACAGGTCCAGATTTTCCTCGGCCGTCCGGTCGCGATACGGGCTCTCGTTGCCGGGCTCGGTCAGCGTGCCGCGGTACTCGCGCATCTCGTCGGCAGAAAGATCGTCAACGTACGCCTTGCCATCCTTGATCAGCTTCAGCGCCCACTCGTAGAGCTGGCCGAAATAATCGCTCGCATAGCAAAGCCGCTCCCAGTCGAAGCCCAGCCAGCGCACGTCCGCCTGGATCGAGTCGACGTACTCCTGCTCTTCCTTCTCGGGATTGGTGTCGTCGAAGCGCAGGTTCGTCTTCCCGCCAAACTCATCCGCCAGTCCAAAGTCAATGCAAATCGCTTTGGCGTGGCCGATGTGCAGATAGCCGTTGGGCTCGGGTGGAAAGCGCGTCTGCACCACTGCGTCGCCGTATTTCTTCGTGCGCACATCTTCGGCCATCTGGTCGCGGAGAAAGTTGGAGTGGGTGGGAGCGGCGTCGGCGTGTGCGTTGGGTCTTTCTTGGTTTGCGGTCGTCATTGGCGCGATTCCTAACTCTCCTGTCGCGGCTCCGCCGCGGTTTTGTGTTCGTGAAACATAAAGAAGCGCATGGATTTTTTGAAGTGAAGGCAAGTGTTCGATGAAAAATTTCAACCGATTCCAAACGCTAGAAAATACCCGGGATCAAGTGCCAACGTACTTTGGCACAATACTCCGTATAGCCTTGCAGATCTTGAGCGAGAAACTTTTCTTCGTCGAAGAGCCGCCATACCAGGCCGAGAACCGTGAGCATTGCGGCGATTAGCCCCCAATAGGAACCGAGCGCCAAGGACACCCCAATGAGGTACATTGACCCGCTTGCATACATCGGGTTCCGCACCCTGGCGTACGGGCCAGTCGAAATCACTTTTTGGCCATTCGCAATCTGCACGGTTGCAGATCCGAAAGGGTTCGCTTCGAACACGCGGAAAACCATCCACATGCCGGCCAGCATTAAAACGTCGCCCGCCAGGGAAAGCCAAATGGGCATGTTTGACCAGCCGAATCGGCGGTCAAGCGCGGGAACAATGAACGTGGCTATGGCCGGGGTCGCCAGGCTTGACACAATGATCTTTTGGGCTGTTCGTTGCTCTGCCGCCGGCCCATAGTTGCTCCTGTTTTCAAGAAGCGTCGGGTTTCTCGTCATGTAGAGCGTAAGAAGGCCGCTTGATACCGCGACCACCCCGAGAAAAATCCACGCCTGCCAATAATTGAAAGTCCCCGCAGCAAGAAACTGCGCGAATCCCATGAGAACCAGAGTTACGCCAACTCTGAGCCACATCTTCGCCGCAGGACTCTTCATGACCTAATCATAGGACTTCAGGCAAGAAACTGCTGTGCTCAGCCGAGCGATTGCAGGTGTTCTACTGCCTTCTTGATCCGCTCCAAACACACCTCGCGCCCCAGCACAACTAGCGTTTCAAACAGCGGCGGGGCGTTCTTCCGCCCGCAAACCGCCACGCGGCCAGGAGCTGCTTTTCAAGCGGCTGCTTTGCGCGTACGCAAGGGCCGAGCCACCAGGCGCACGCCGAGCGCCGCACAGACGCGGCTGATGGTGTCGAAGCGCGGCGCGCTGTCGGGGCGAAGCGCTTTGTAGAGAGCTTCGCGGGTAATGCCGGCGGCCTTGGCGATCTCTGTCATGCCGCGCGCGCGGGCAATGTCGCCCAGCGCCGAAGCCAGCAGCGCCGCATCATTCGCTTCCAGGATTCCAGTCAGATAGACGGCGATGCTCTCCTCGTTATCGAGGTACTGCGCGGCGTCGAATTCGGGAAGCTCATCCACGTTAATGGTTTTGCGCATCTTTGTCCTTTTGGCTCCTCAGCAATGAGGCCAAAGCCTTGGCCCGCTTGATATCTTTCTTCTGTGTGCGTTTGGAGCCGCCCGCCAGCAATATGACGATCTGCGCACCACGCTGGGTGTAATACAAACGCCAGCCGGCGCCGAAGTCGATACGCAACTCAATAACGCCGTCGCCAACCGCCTTGAAGTCGCCCAGCAAGCCGAAGGAGAGACGCTTGATGCGTTCCGCCACCGCTCCGCGCACCCGGCTGTCTTTCAATCCATCAAGCCACGCCGTGAATTCGGGAAGCGGCCTGATAGAAAACATGTTTGAATTGTAATCGAACGATTACAGGACGTCAAGGCCCCGTCGGAAGACAGCGAATCTATCCAGTAGGGCTTGGGCCTTCTCTAAGGCATGCCGTATGTCCCAGGTCCGTCCGCAGTGACCGGCTGACCCGGGAAGGCACGGCAGCCTGGTACTACAGTTGCAGTTAGCGGTTGCGGAGGGAGCAGGGGGCTTCAGCCCCCTGAAAAAAGCGCACAACTATGGGGCCTTCAGGCCCGGGCCTTTGTCTCTTTCTCGCCAAAATCCGCCAAATACAACTGCAATACTAGGCAAGCTTTTCGAGCCGCTCGACAGCCTTCTTAATGCGCGCCAAACACACCTCCCGCCCCAGCACCACCAGCGTTTCAAACAGCGGCGGCGCGTTCTTCCGCCCGCACACCGCCACGCGAATCGGCTGGAACATCGGCCCGGCCTTTAACCCCAGCGTTGCCGCTGCCGCACGAAGCGCCTGGTCCAGCGAATCGTGATCGAAATTCGTCACCGCCAGCACCTCA
This sequence comes from Occallatibacter sp., assembly GCA_035504315.1. GTDB lineage: Bacteria > Acidobacteriota > Terriglobia > Terriglobales > Acidobacteriaceae > Telmatobacter. The sequence goes on along the minus strand of DATJSB010000045.1, from coordinate 3,755 downwards.
AGTGCAGTCTCAAGCACGCGTCGCGCCAGCTCTGGATCGCCCGTCGATTCTCCCTTCTTTACGGGAATCAGCTCAGCCGGATCGTACGGCGCCAGCTCATCCACAAAAAAGAAGTCCGCAGCCCCAACCGCTTCGCGCAGCAGCTTGATCCGCTCGCGAATCAACGGCGTCACCGCCAGCACCTTTTCCGTCGTCACGTTGAACCCGGCCTGCGCGAAAAACGGCTGCAGTTCGCGCGCCAACTCCTCCACCGGCAGCGCGCGAATGTGCTCGGCGTTGAGCCACACAGCTTTTTGATCGAAGGGATCTTCCTCTGTAAAGTTCACCACCGCGTTGGATCGATTCACGCCTTCAAGCGTGAACAAGTCACGAATCTCATCCACACTCAGAAACTCGCGATCGTTCTTTGGCGACCAGCCCAGCAGGCACAAAAAATTCACAAACGCCTGCGGCAAAAATCCGGCATCGCGATACGTCGTCACGCTCACCACCGGCCCATGCCGGCGCTTTGATAACTTCGTCCCGTCGGGCGCCACCAGCAAGGGCAGATGCGCAAACTGCGGCGGCTCAACTCCCAGCCCCTCAAAAATGAGCAGGTGCTTGAAGGTATTGGTCAGATGGTCCTGCCCGCGAATAATGTGCGTGATGCGCAGGTCCGCATCGTCAACGCACGAGGCCAGGTGATAAGTCGGCATTCCGTCCGACCGCAAAAGCGCGAAGTCCTCAACCTCGTCGGCCGGCTTGATCTGCGCACCATACACGCCATCCACAAAACGCAGCGTGCGGCCCTGGCCGCGCGGCACGCGATAGCGCAGCGCAAACGGCTCGCCTGCCGCAGCCCGCCGGTCGCTCTCTTCCCGTGACAATTCGCGCATCCCGGGATTGAACAGCCACGCACCCTGCGTGCTGCTCTGGCTATCGTCGCCCGCGTGGGCGGGCGTAAAGTCGCGATACGCCAGTCCCCGGGCGAAGATTGACTCCGCTGCCTTGCGGTGCAGGTCAAGACGCTCCGACTGTTTGTACTCTTCGTCCCAGTCCAGCCCCAGCCACCGCAATCCCTCGAAGATCGACTGCACGCTGGCCTCGGTATTGCGCTCAACATCGGTGTCGTCAAGCCGCAGCACCATCGTGCCGCCGTTATGCCGCGCATACAGCCAGTTGAAGATGAAGGTACGCGCACTGCCTACGTGCAGAAAACCAGTGGGCGAAGGCGCAAAACGGACGCGCGGAGAGCCGGGTGCGGTATGTGCAGAATCGGGCATCGCAGAAAAAGATTTACCTCTACGATGCTAAAACATCGGCCTCTGCGTCAATTGTGCGCGTTGTACCTTCAGGCAGTTGGCGGAGGCGTGTACCCCGGGTATTGCTGCTGCGGCGCGGGCACCACCTTCCACTCGGCGAAGGCCAGCACGTAGAGAAGAACCAGTGTTCCCAGCGATGGCAGAATGCACAGCAACGCGAGCCATGGCGTGAATCCGGCCTTTTTCAGAATCATCCAGCAGGGAATCATCACCAGGGCTATCGCGATCAGACCGAAGATCAAGACGATCGGGATGAACGCCATGAGGATCTTCTGGACCATTTCAGGATCGAATTGCTGCTGCTGCGCAAGCATGATCATCAAGTGCATATCGCACACTCCAGAGTGAAATGAGGGCTCGCAGCAAACTTACCCCCGGACCGCGCTCATCTGCAATCAAATATTTGACTTTTTACCGGCCGCCGCGTGGAAAACCCTGCGGAAAATCCCATCGAACGCAGCCCCCAGGCCAACCGCCCGGCGCGCTCTTCAACCGTTCCACCGGCTGTCTGATCCTCGCTCCCTAGCTCCCTCGCTCCCTAGCTCCCTCGCTCCCTTGTTCCCTAGCTCCCTTGCTCCCTGCCTTACGTAATGTCCTCGGTGTCGTAAACGCTCGGAGTCACCCGCCGCTTCGGTACTCCGTGAACCGACGAGAGCAAGTCGTCCACCACGTCTTCGAGCTGGCGCTGCGACTCAATCACTTCGCTTATCGCCTTCAGGCCTTCTGAATCCTCCATGCGCTCCACCAGCACGATTGCATGGCATTGCGCCACGTGATCCACTTCCAGACCCTCAGGCGTTTTGGCCTTGATGCTTACGCGGTCGATGGGCAGGTTGAGCAAATCGGCCACGCGCGATCGCATCTCGCCGGCGATGGGCGAAATCTTGGGCGCGGCCAGCACCAGCGTCGTGTCTACATTCACAATGCTGTAGCCGGCGTGCTGCATTTCTTCGAGCGCGAGGTTCAAAAAGATCGACGAGTCGGCGTCTTTCCAGCGCGGGTCGCCGGGCGGAAAAAAGCTGCCGATGTCCCCCGCGGCAACGGCGCCAAGCAGAGCGTCGGTAATGGCGTGCAGCAGCACATCGCCGTCGGAGTGGCCAGCCAGCCCCTCGGGGTGGTCAATCGTCATGCCTCCGATGCGCAGCGGCACCCCTGCCTTGAATGCATGAGAGTCCCAGCCAAATCCGATCCGTGTATTCATAGTGATTGCGTTCTTTCCCCAGCTCAGCGCGCGATCGCCGATCCCGTCGCAGAATCCAGCGCCGGTATCAAGCCGAACCCTTTTCCGGGTGCCCCATCCTTTTCGCGTTCTTTGCGAAGAGGATGGGAAACCACGTCAACTCGGCCGGCTCCGCCGCAGATAAAACTCGGCCAGCTCCAGATCGCCGGGCTGCGTAATCTTCAGATTAACCTGAGATCCGGGAACCACGGCGACAGAATGACCCGCGCGCTCTACCACCGACGCTTCATCGGTACCCACAAAGCCATCGGTCTCGGCCTCCGCAAACGCGCTCTGGAGCACCCCGTACCGGAACCCCTGCGGCGTCTGCGCCAGCACCACAAACTCCCGCGGAATAGTCGCCGTAACCAGCGCTCCATGCGCCGTCCGTTCCACCTGCTTGATGGTATCCACGGCCGGCATGCCTACAATCGCCGCTCCGGTTTCAATCACCGCGTCGATGGTGCGCTCTATTGTTGCCGTGTCAATCAAGGGTCGAACCGCGTCGTGCACCAGCACAACGTCGTCGGCCTCGGCGGGTAGCGCCGCCAGCGCGTTCGCTACCGACTCCTGGCGCTTGTCGCCGCCCTCAACCACCTTCACGCGTCCGGCAAAACCAAACTCGGCAATCTGCGCCTCTACCCGCTCCATCTCCGTCTTGCGCACGGCCACGTAGATAGCCGTCACGCGCGGCACGGCCGCAAACGCGCGCAGCGAATGAATCAGGATCGGCGCGCCATCGAGCGCAAGAAACTGTTTCGGCCTGGGGCCGGCCATGCGCGTTCCCAGTCCCGCCGCCGGAAGTATGGCAAACACTTGCATGACTCGCCGAGTATAGCACCGGAAAGCGATTCAACTTCAGCCCTTAGCCGTTAGCTCCTGGCCTCGATGAAACTGCCACTCGTCCCGATGCGGCATTGTCCATCCACTGCAACCTCCCGGCGCGCCTATTCGATCCGTTCCAGCACTCGACAGCCAAAAACGGAATGCCAAGAGCTGAAAGCTGACAGCTAGGGCCTGTTAACACTACTGGGGTGGCTGGCGCCGGGAGCCAGTTTTTCTCAGTTCGAGGAATGAGGAGTGACGCATACCGGGTCTGCGAGCGACGAGGGACGATGAAATGAGGAAAACTGGCCCCGGCCCGAAGGGTTGCGGCGCAAATCGTGCCATACGTCGTTCTCGCCCTCGACCTTGGAACCACCAAAGCCTTCGGGCTCGGCCTAGTCTGGCCCGAT
>DATJSB010000044.1:0-9633 GCA_035504315.1 Occallatibacter sp. | reverse complement strand
ACAGAGACTCTTCGAGCAACTCCACATCTCCATCCCCGACCGCCTCCATCTCGACCAGGAATGTAGTGCAGACTTCGCCACTGCCTGATCTGATTCCAAATCACTTAGCGAATCCCTGACCCGAGTCATGACGAACTTGGGTTAATTTTGTGCTTCGCCTTGCCACAAAGGCCGCGGGAAGGCGAAACTTCAGCGTTGGCGGTGATACGACCGGAACCCACCAATATCCAAGCGGGATGCTGCAATTTGGGTTCAATGAACAACGTGGAAAGTGCGCTTCCAGCGCGTGTCCGGGAAGAAATCCACCAGAACGTGGCCGATCCACGCGAGCTTGTGGCCGAATCCTGTTTGTTCAAGTTGTGCTTCAGTGGCCTTGAACGACCAATAGTTGAACAAAGGACGGCCGAGTATGTTGGCGCGCGGCACGAAGCCCCAGAAGCGCGAGTCCAGGCTGTTGTGTCTGTTGTCGCCCATCATGAAGTACATGCCGGGTGGAACCACCAGGTCGCCGTCCTGGATGTAACTCGGGAAGTTTACGGCCCACGACTCTGTTGCCCCGGGCACCCCGGCTGGAGGTACTGCGGGGAAATCGTCGAGAAACTCGTTGAAGTTATCCGTCGTCGTCGGCTGCGCAAATCCCACCGGCTGTGCGACGCCATTCACAAACACAATGCCGTTGCGTAGATGGATATGATCGCCGGGCACTCCAATCAATCTCTTCACCAGGGGAGTGTACTGCGGCGTCCCATCGGGGTCAGTTGCATCAATACCGGGTTGATAAACGGGCTTATGGAACACCACGATATCGCCGCGCCTCGGTTCGCGATATCTTATGAGCGGCATCCACGAAGCGGGCGGCGCCAGCGTGATCTGGTCGACGACCAGGTGATCGCCTACGAGCAGCGTGTTCTCCATCGAGCCGGATGGAATGAGGTAGTTCTGAGCTAAGAAGGTCAGAATGAACAGGCCCACTACCAGAACCGAGCAGATGCTGGCCAGCGCCTCGAAAGGAGTCTCTTCCCGATTGATATTTGCGGAAGGTGCGCGATTTGTCGAACCGGGAGAAATCTTCGTTGTTGGGCTCATCCAAGGCTCCTCAGGAAGGCTCGCGAGCCCAAGGGCATTCCATTGCAGTCGAGTTTGCGTCTTGACCGGAGTCTATCAAACCTCTGTGCGGTGCAGGGTTTTCCGAACGATTTGGTGCTGCGGCCGATTTGTCGCCAATTGGGAAGTTTCGGCTCATGCATGCGGTCGTTCCGCACCAAGATTTTGTGCTAAATTGTGCTTGATATGTGCCCATCTCGCCCGTCCTGCCCATTTTGCCTATTGAAAAATCAATAACTGATTTGTTTTCAACTCTGTCTTTTGTCGTGCCCTGACACTTGCTGCGCTTTAACTGAGTTTTTCCGCAGCCTGTAAAGTCGTGCCCTTGTTGCAAAACCGCCGGACGGAGTGGGCTATTCGGCCCGACTGAAGTCGTGCCCCTATTACAAAGCGCCGGACGGAGAGTTCTTCCGCAACCTTTGGGGACGAGCGCTTCTCAACTTCGCAATTTACGGATGCGCTCTTATTTCCGACTTTCGCGTTCATTCGGACCTCAGTGCGTCGGCGGGGTTGACGGCGGCGGCGCGGCTGGCGGGGAGAAAACTGGCCACCGCCGCGGCGAGGGCGAGAATGACGGGCACAGTCGCGAAGGTGAGCGGGTCGAGAGGACTGACGCCAAAGAGCAGCGTCTTCATGAGCCGCACCAGCGCGGCAGCGGCCAAGGTGCCGATTGCTGTGCCGACGGCGGTAAGCACCAATGCCGAACGGACAAACATCCAGCGCATGAGTCCCTTTTGCGCGCCGAGCGCGAGGCGGATGCCAATCTCGCGGGTACGCTGCGAGACCGAGTAGGAGATGACGCCGTAGATGCCGATGAGGCTGAGGGCCATGGCCATGGATCCGGCGATGGCCAGCATAACGAGCGTGAATGAGGTACGGGCCATGGATAGCGTGTAGAGCTGCTGCAATGTTCCTGTGGATCCGACCGGGAGATTGGAGGTGGCCGGTGCAAGCGCCAGGCTGGAGTTGATAGACCAGACAGACTGCTGCATCAGGGCCAGAAGACCCTGAGTGCCGGCGCGGCTGGTATGCATCACAAAGGTGACGAAGCGCAGGCCGTCCATTTGTGGCGGTTTCGAAAAGCGGGCGGGGAACATGGTGGGCCAATACACCATGGCCGGAGCCTTCTGGTCCAGACCGTGCACGTGCACATCTTCAACCACGCCGATAACCTGCTGCCACGGGGACGATTTGTACTGGCGGAGGCGTTTGCCGATGGCGGCCGCGGCTGAGCCCCAGTTTTCGCTGGCAAAGCTCTCAGAGACGATAAGCATGGGACTTAGGTTGTTGAGATCGTCCCAGGTGAAGTCGCGGCCGGCGACGATGCGCGTGCCCATGGTGCGGAAGTATCCCGGCGAGACGTAGTTGTAGAGCTGGAGGGGTCCCTCGCCGCCGTCATACTCTTTGCCTTCGACAGAGATCTGGTCCCAATTGGCATCATTGCCGTCCATGGGGACGTCGGCGGCGAATGCGGCCGAAGAGACTCCGGGAATTGCGGCGAGGTTTTGCTCGATCTGGTATTGCATGCGGGCAACCTCGTGGGGATCGGCGACGAGGAGATCGGGGATCCAGACGCTCAACAGCTCAATGTGGCTGGGGTCGGCGAATCCCGGCTCGACACTGCGAAGCGCGGCGAAGGTGCGGATCATAAGCAGCGAGCAGACCATGAGCACCAGCGCCATGGCGACCTGCGCCACGACGAGCAGGTTGCGCGACCGGCGGAAGACGCGGCCCTCGCTGGCGGTGCGGCTGGAGGCGCCGAGCTTGAGCGAGGCTCCGGCGCGCGCGTATTTGAAAACCGGAATTGAGCCGAAGAGCAGGCCGGAGAAAACGGAAAGAGCCAGCGTGAAGAGGAGCGAGCTACCGTCGAGACCGATTTCGTTGAGACGAGGCAGCTCCGCCGGGCCGATGGCGACGAGGAGCCGCAGGCCGGCGTAAGCGACGCCCATGGCGACCGCGCCGCCAACCAGGCCGAGGACGAGACTCTCGACAAGAAGCTCGCGCGCAATACGGGCGCGGCCGGCGCCAAGCGCGGAACGGACGGCAAGCTCCTGGTGGCGGCTTTCAGCGCGGACCAGAAGAAGATTGGCCACATTGGTGCAGGCCACAAGCATCACCAGGCCAACGGTGCTCATTACCAGCCACAACACGCTGCCGACATTGCCGATGACAAGCTGCTTGAGCGGGCGGAAGTTGGGCGTGATGCGCCAGATGTCGTAGTAATGCTGATAAGTGTGGGGGCCGTTGGACCAGGAGTCCATCCAGACGTTAATGAGCGGCGCGATGTCGGCGTCGCCCTGCTGCAGCGTGACCCCGGGTTTGAGGCGACCGATTCCGTTGTAGCCAAAGCCGCCAAGCTTCTGGTTGGTGGGGTCGAGAGCGAGCGGAACCAGGATGTCGAATTCCTGATCGACCATGCGGAAGCCGCGCGGCATGACGCCGACGATGGTGCGGGTTTCTCCATCGACATTGATGGCGCGGCCAATGGCGGTGCGGTCGCCGCCGAAACGGCGCTGCCAGTAGCCGTAACCGAGCATGACGGATTTTGCGCCGTTGGGATCCTGGTCAGCCGGCGTAAACCAGCGGCCAAAGGCAGGCGGAACCGCGAGAGTCTGGAGCACTCCATCGCTGATGCCTTCCATCTGCACCTGTTCCGGCTGGGCAACGCCGGTGATGTTGGCTGTGCGCGGGGTCCAGATGCCCAGGGATTGGAAGGCGTGGTTGTGCCGGGCGAAGGTGAGGTACATGGACGGCGAGAGATCGAGGCCGCCGGTTCCCAGTCCGCCGGCGCCGGGTGCATCGAGCGAGAGCGAAATAATGCGGTCTGAATCGGGGTAAGGAAGGGGCTTGAGGAGAACGCTGTCGACGACGGTGAACACCGCCGTATTGGCGCCGATGCCGATGGCCAGCGTGAGCAGCACGGTGAGGGTAAAGCCGGGCGATTTGAGCAGGCGGCGGAATGTGAATTTGAGATCGGATAAGACCGACTCGACAACGGGCCATTGCCAGGCTTCACGGCTGTGCTGCTGAATGAGGGCGACGTTGCCGAACTCGCGGCGGGCCTGCTGCTCGGCTTGGGCGCGGGGCATGCCTTGTTCCTCAAGTTCGTCGGCGCGCTCGGCGATGTGCTCCTGGATGGAGACGGCGAGATCGTGGTAACGGCGGCGGCGGGAGAAGAGGGAAGAAAACGGAGTCATCTGGATCTCCTATTCCGAACGAATTGCCTGCATCGGGTCAACGGAGGCTGCGCGCAGCGCCGGGAGCCACGTGCCTGCAATCGAAAGCAGCGGCAGGATGCAGACGACCGCGAAAAATGTAACAGGATCGTGTGGTCGGGTGTGGAACAATTCGCTTTTGGCAAAGCGCCCCGCAAGGAAAGCGAGCGGTAATCCGGCTGCAATGCCCAGCAATGCCAAGGCGCATGCCTGACGAAGCACCATCCTCATCACATTTGTGTGGTTTGCCCCAAGCGCCATACGGATGCCGATTTCCCGCGTGCGTTGCGAAGTCACAAATGAAAACACTCCATAAATGCCAATCAGTGAGAGTACCAGCGCGGCGATCGCAAACGCTCCGAAGAGTGCCAAGGCGAAGCGTGGTCCGGCGTAACCATACATATCAAGGAGCTCGCGCAGAGATGCTGCATCGGTGATGGGCTGGTCGCTGTCGAAGGAGTGGATAACGCGGCGCACGGGCTGGATCAGGCTGTCTGCCGGAAGGCTAGTTGAAATCACGACTGTATCCATGACAGGGGCCACAGTGAATGGCAGAAAGATGTGCGGATAGTCCTGTTGGTGACCGGGATACTCGGGGAGATTTGCCATGATACCGACAATCGTGAAAGCGTTATCGGCGAGATTCTTGCCAAGCGGTGTAAAGTCGACCAGATGCACTGCTTGACCCAGAGCATTTCCGTCGGGGAAATAGCGCCTCGCGAAATCTTCAGTAACCACCACGTCATGCGCCTGTTCTGAAACTTCGCGCGCATCAACGAAATGCCCCTGAAGCATATGCTGGCTTGAAATGTCGAGATATGCAGGGGTCACCAGATGAAGGTTGCTGTAATCGCTTTGATGAACGGTCTGACTTCCAATCTTGATGCGGACCCCATAGCCCCAGAGGAAAGGGAGTTCGGTATCTACGGTCGCTGCTTTGACTCCAGGCAAATGGCTTACCTGATCCAGAAGCCGATTGAAGAACCGAATCCGGTCTTCTGGTTCCGGATAGCGTTTAGGGTCAAGCGGGACACGCATCATGAGCGTGTGGTCAGGCTGAAAGGAAACTGGCGCGCCCGCGACTGCAATCATTGACCGCATCATCAATCCTGCAAGGGTGAGCAATACCAGCGACATTGCGATTTCCGCGACAACGAAGCCATGGAGCAAATGACGCTGCATGCGGCTTCCGGTTGCCCAAATCGACGTAAAAATCGCTGCCAATCGCGGACTGGCACTGTGCCACGCGGGCGATAGTCCAAAAACCAAGGCCGTAAACAGCGCAATTGCGATGGAAACAAGCATCACAGGCAGGTTCAAAGTCACAACTGCCTCATCGGGAATCGTGTCCACGGGCACGATGCTCAGCATGAGCTGAAGCCCGGCATATGCAAGGGCCAGTGCGACAGGCATTGCAACGACGGACAACAGCAACGACTCAGCCATCACCTGGCGGACAAGGCGCATGCGTGATGCTCCCATTGCAGCCCGGACGACAAATTCATGCTCGCGCTTCACGGCTCGCGCAAGCAGCAGGCTGGACACATTAACGCAGGCGATCAGAAGCAGAACGAAAACTGCTCCGAGCAGAAGATGGAGAGTGCTTGTCAGGCCCGATCGAAACATCTGGTCAAAGCGCATAAGGCCAAGCCGCAGATTCTGCGGATACCGGTGGGGATCTTTTTGCGCGAAATCCTGAAAGATGGGCCGCAGTTCCGCCGCTGCATGCGCTTCTGTCACTTCTGGCTTGACGCGCCCAACAAGCGTGAAGCGAGAATGGCCCTCAATTTGTTCCGTGGGTGTCATCTGAATGGGCAGATATACATCCGCCCGGCGCCAGAGGAAATGCCGCGGCATCACGCCGATGATGGTGCGTGGATCACCATCCGCTTTGATCACACGCCCCAGCACTGAGGTGCTTCCGCCAAAATGTGCCTGCCAATAGCGATAGCTGATGAGCGCGACTTCCTCGCGGCCAGGATGGACATCGTCTTCTGCAACGGGACGACCGAGGATTGGCTGTACTCCAAGAACTTCAAAAATATTCGGTGTAACGTAGCTGCCGCGAACCTGCTGCGCTTCTTCGCTGCCGGTCAAGGTGACGTTTCCCGCAGTGGAAGCTGTCACGCCACTGAAAATGTCGGTTTCTTGGGCAATCTCGAGAAACTGCTCTGGCGTGTAGTTATCCCAGTAGCAGTGCGAAACCTGAGGGGAACACAAGTTCGGCGTGGCGAGTGCATGAACGTCCTTGTAAGGAAACGGATCGATAAGAACGCCGTAGGCTACGCTGAAGACGGCTGTGGCAGCTCCGATGCCAACGGCAAGCGTGAGAACAACGACCAGCGTGATTCCAGGAGATTTTAAGAGCTGCCGTAATGCAAACTTTGCATCGGCCCAGACAGATTCTATCGTTTGCCATTGCCATGCTTCGCGGCTGCGCTGCTGAATGAGGGCGACGTTGCCGAATTCGCGGCGGGCCTGCTGCTCGGCCTGGGCGCGGGGCATGCCTTGTTCCTCAAGTTCGTCGGCGCGCTCGGCGATGTGCTCGTGGATGGAGACGGCGAGATCGTTGTACCGGCGGCGGCGGCCGAAGAGGCGGCTGAGCAGGTGCATAGGGCCTCCTAAGCGCTGTGAAAGGCGAGCACGCGGTTGATGCCGGCAAACATCTTTTCGAAGCTGGCCACTTCCTGATCGAGGTGGCGCAGGCCTGCCTCGGTGAGGCTGTAGATTCGGGTGGGACGGCCCTTGGCGCTGGTTCCCGTGCCGGCCTCAAGCCAGCCTTCGCGCAACATGCGCTGCAGCGCAGGGTAGAGCGAGCCCTCTTCGACCTGCAGCAGATCGTCAGAGACCTGCTTGATGTGCTTTACGAGCGCGTAGCCGTGCATGGGTCTGAGCCTGAGCGACTGCAGGATCATGACTTCGAGGGCACCGGGGAATAGGTCGCGGTGTTCCGGATTCTTGGACATGGGAGGATAGTAACCCAAAATACCTATTTCTAAAATAGGTATTTTTAGATTAATTTCGAGCCGGACCCGGCTGGATCGGGATTTTCCGGGAAGAACGGCAGACGCAGATGCCTGCAAAGGTGCAGGAATAAATGGAGTTTGCGTCGCAAGGGGGCCGGGTTGCGTCTAATAAACAGGAGCAGGATCGGGCGGTCATCCGGGTTTACCGGCAGGGCTCGATCCGCGGCAGTCTGTCAGCGAACTCTTGGGGCTGAATTCAGGCTCATTTTTCGCTGTTTCAGCGAGATAGACTGTGATATTCTTGAAGTCTCTGCAGGGATGCACGCCCCTTTTTTGCCCCACACATGAGCTTCGGCTCGCGGGCGACCCAGGCCAACCTGAAGGCGCTTGTCATCCTGTTCCGAGCACAAGAAATGAGAAGAGCGGGGACGTGTCTTTGCTACGCCTGAGTTTGTTTCAGGAGCGAAGAAAAAGTTCCCGGCACCGCGATGTGAGGCGGCGAAAGAAACTTTGTGTGGCTGCGAAGTGTTTCTTGGGCGTGGGCCCGGCTCGCGGCATCGAAGTCCTTGCGGTTTGCAGTCGGCAAATCGCAGGCAAGAAATTGATCGGTCCGCTGCGTGGAGGGGTTCCCCGGCAGGACTGAAGAGGGTGGAATACGTTGGCGATTGACGACAAATTTGAAGACGACATTCAGAACCTGATCGACGTGGGCAAGGAGAAGGGATACCTGACCTACGGCGACGTAAACGACATGATCCCGGACGACATTGGGTCGGCCGACGACATGGATGATCTGCTGACCACGATCGGCAGCCAGGGCATAGATCTGCGCGAGGGCCCGGAGTTCCCGGGCGACAAGGAATTTGAGCTCGAAGAGGGCGAGGACGTTGAGCTTGACCTGACTCCGGGCACGCTGGAAAAGACCAATGACCCGGTGCGCATGTATCTGCGCGAGATGGGCACGGTTCCGCTGCTTACGCGCGAGGGCGAGGTTGAGATTGCCAAGCGCATTGAGCGGGGGCAGATGCGGGTGTTGAAGGCGATTTCGCGTTCACCGATTGTGATTCGCGAGATTGCGGCGTTGGGCGAGGACCTGAAGCGCGGCGTGCGCAATGTGAAAGAGGTGGTGGTCTTCGACGAGGAAGAGCTGACCGAGGAAGTGGTGCAGGCCCGGGTGAAGGCCACGGTGACCAAGACCGATGGATTGGTGAAGCACCAGAAGAAGATTCTGGTGCTGGATGAGAAGCTGGCGCTGCCCGCGACCAAGGCGAAGGTGAAGGAGTCGCGCCGGTTGCGCTGGGCGATTGCGCGCGAAAAGGTGTACATCTCGCGGATTGTGCGCGAGCTAAAGTACACGCCGATGGAGCGCAAGCGGCTGCTCGACAAGGTGAACAAGACCGTCGATACGATGCGCACGCTGGAGCGGCAGATTCGCTCGCTGGAGCAGAAGCATGAAGCTTCGAAGAGCGAGGAGCTGAAGAAGGAGTACCGGCGCCAGCAGAAGAACTGCCGGACGGACCTCGAGAAGATTGAGGGCGACGCCGGCGTGTCGATTGGCGAGCTGAAGCGCACGCAGCGCGAGATGATCCAGGGCGACATGGACGCCGAGCAGGCCAAGAGAGAGCTGATCGAGGCCAATTTGCGGCTGGTGGTTTCGATCGCCAAGAAATACACCAACCGCGGACTGCAGTTCCTCGACCTGATTCAGGAGGGCAACATCGGCCTGATGAAGGCTGTGGACAAGTTCGAATACCGGCGCGGCTACAAGTTCTCGACCTACGCGACGTGGTGGATCAGGCAGGCGATCACGAGGGCCATTGCCGACCAGGCGAGGACGATTCGTATCCCGGTGCACATGATCGAGACCATCAACAAGCTCATCCGCACCAGCCGGCAGTTGGTGCAGGAGCTGGGCCGCGAGCCTTCAAGTGAGGAGATTGCGCGGCGCATGGACATTCCCGTGGCCAAGGTGCGCAAGGTGCTGAAGATCGCGCAGGAGCCGATTTCGCTCGAAACGCCGATCGGCGAAGAAGAAGATTCGCACCTCGGCGACTTCATCGAGGATCGCCAGGCGGTTTCGCCGAGCGAGGCGGTGATCAGCGTGAACCTGAAGGAGTACACCTCGCAGGTGCTGCGCACGCTCACGCCGCGCGAGGAGCGGGTGATCAAGATGCGCTTCGGGTTGGAAGACGGAAGCGAGCACACGCTCGAAGAGGTGGGCCAGAGTTTTCAGGTAACGCGCGAGCGCATCCGCCAGATCGAAGCCAAGGCGCTGCGCAAGCTGCGCCATCCTTCGCGCAGCCGCAAGCTGAAGGCGTTCGTCGAGGGCGTCAAGGAAATGTAACGCG
>DATJSB010000043.1:0-37549 GCA_035504315.1 Occallatibacter sp. | reverse complement strand
TCTTTAGTACGGCGGCGGGGCTGGCATCACGGCGGACGGAAGATCGAGCAGGCGCGAGAATTCGGCAATCTTCACCCAATAGACAATCCACAAGACGAAGGCGGCAGGACCGGCGAGTAGGTCGATGATCGGGATGATGCCGCAACAGCCGCAGATGCACATAGCCATTCCAATGTTCTGACCTGGGAGCGGATCGGGGCACGGGATGCCGCGCCGCCGGTATTCGTTGCCGATGGACTTTGCCAGGGCCATGACGACGATGAAACTCCAGATCAAGCCGAAGAGCGGAATGAGCAGGAGCCAGACCATTGCCGGTTCCATGGTTCTTGAAGGCGGAGCGCATTTGCTCAAGGCATTCTGCAGCGTGAGCAGGTAGAAGATGGCAGGAATGAGTAACAGGATTCCGGCCAAAAAGAACAACATGAGATGCACGGGATGAAAGAGCATGCCCATATTCCCTCCTCAAAAGTTCGGCGCAATTTCAGGTTGACGAGGATTTTAGTGCGAATCGGGAGATTGAGTCTATCGAAAAGCGCAGCCATTGAAATTAGGTCAGCATGTGAGCGGTATCGTCAGGACCCCGCTCGGGTTTGCAAGGGCGGAGATTTTGTTGCTTGTAGGCGCGCTGTTTAGGCAGAGAATGGAGTCATGCGAAATAGCGTCTTGGTTTCTGCCATGCTCGACCTACTGGCCGGCCTGGCTGCGATCGCGATGGTGGTGGGAAGTTGGTTTTTGTGGAGCCGGATCGCGCTCGATTCCCATGCTCTTTACGTGCTGACAGGAATGGCGTTCCTGGTCGCCGGAGCTATGCGCGGTTCGGGCGAAGAGCAGTTGAGCGTGGGGCGGATTGCCATGGTCTGCTCGCCGGTACTGCTGGGTATGGCGGTGCTGATCATGAACGAACGCCATCACGAGCTGGTTCCTCCGATTGGGCTGATGGTTGTGGCGATTATGACAACGGCCTGCGGGTTATCGGCGAGAGGATGGTGGTACTACGATCCGCGAGTAGCTGCTGGAATTGCGGGTGGTGCACTGGCGGCGGTGCTGGTGGTTCCGGCGCTATTTTCAGTAGCAAGCGGATCGTTCCAGCCGCGGGTTCGGACCGTGGATGCCTTTGTTCTGTCAACGAGCGACAGGACGATTCCCTCAACGAGCTTACAGGGGAGGGTGGTGGTTCTGGCATTTTGGGCGAGCTGGTGCGGACCGTGCAAAGAGGAGCTCCCGGAGGTGGAGCGCGCGTACGAGCGGTATCGCAGCGATGAGCGCGTAGCATTCTACGCAGTGGATGTGGGATGGAACGGAGAGAGCGCCGAAGATGGCGAGAAGTCGTACATGGACAACCGGCTGGAGATGCCGTTGGTCTTCGACTCGGGAGAAGTTTCAAAGCAGTTCGATGTCGATGCTATCCCGACGCTGGTCCTGATGGATGGCCACGGGCGGGAGAGGTTTTTCCATCGGGGGTGGTCTGAGTCAGAGGACCTGGAGACCGGGCTGGCCAAACATGTGGATCAACTGCTCGAAGAAGAGCGATGAGCTGGCGGTGGGGTCCAGGTTCGGACTACCGGTTGTCGGGGTCGATCTTGATGAATTTAGACGCGGGCGAAAACGCTGCGGACTGCGGCAACCAGTCCAGAGATTTCGCTGGGGCTGGCTTCGGCGGCGGGCTCCCAACCGTATTCGCGGAGGGTCTGGCTGGTGATGGGCCCGATGGAGATGGCGGCGACGCCGGTGAATGGGAAGGCGAGACCGGCGGCGCGGGCGGCATTGGCAAGATGCGTGACGCTGGAGGAACTGGTGAAGGTGGCAGCGTCGATTCCCTGCTCCAGAGCATTGCGCAGGAGGCCGGGCGCGGCGGTGGGGATCACGTTTCGATAAGCGTCGACGACGTCGACAATGGCTCCGGCGGCGCGGAGGGCGCCGGGAATGACGTCGCGGGCGATGGCGGCGCGGGCGAGCAGGATCTTCTTCCCAGCAACCTGGGTTGCGATTGCCTCGACCAGCGATTCCGCCACGTAATTCTCCGGAATCAGCGCAACGGCAAAGCCAGCGTCGCGGGCAGCGGATGCAGTAGCAGGCCCGATGGCTGCGATACGGGGCAGAGCGGACTGATCGAAGGCAATGCCAAGCATCGCCGAGCGCTCCACCACGGCCTTCACAGCATTGGCGCTGGTCAGGATCAGCCACTGGTAGGTATTAAGTTTGCGGATGGCTGAATCAATCGGCGCCAGGTCCTCAGGCGGCTGAATCTCAAGGACCGGTACTTCGACCGGCGCAGCACCCTGCTGGCGAAGAGCGTCACTGAGTCTACCCGCCTGATGAGCGGCACGCGTCACCAGCACGCGGCGGCCAGCAAGCGGCAGGCTCATTTGGCTGCTCCAGCGGCGGGCGTGAGCAACGCGCCGGCGCCCTGGTTGAGCAGCATTTTGGCGGCACTGCGGCCCAGCGCGACGGGGTCATGGTGGTCGCGCGGCATGGTGTGAAAGATTCGCACGATTGCGCCTGTCTCGGGCGAGGCGACTACGCCGAAGATTTCGTCGTGAGGGCCGTCGCTGCCGTCGCTGCGAATGCTGGAAAGGTTCTGCCGGCAGTGAATGCCGATGGGGACCTGGCATCCGCCTCCGAGTGCAGCCAAGGCGGTGCGCTCGGCGGTGACGGCAAAGCGTGTGTCTGGATTGTCGAGGAAGGCGAGCGCCTCGATGATGCCGTAGTCGTCTTTGCGCGTCTCGATACCCAGCGCGCCCTGACCGGCGGCGGGGCAAAATATGCTGGGGTCGAGGCGCTCGCGGATCCAGTCGGTGCGGCCCAGGCGGTCGAGGCCGGCAGAGGCGAGCAGGATGGCGTGGACCTGGCCCTCGCCGAGCTTGCGCAGGCGGGTGTCGACGTTGCCGCGGAATTCGATGGCCTGGATATCGGGGCGGAGCGCCTTGAGCTGCGCGCGGCGGCGCTGGCTGCTGGTGCCTACGCGCGCGCCCTGCGGCAAAGATGCCAGGCTTTGATATTTGGCCGAGACAAAAGCGTCGCGAGGGTCGACGCGGGGTGGAACTGCAGCGAGCGCAAACGGCTCGGGCAGTTCGGTGGGCAGATCTTTGAGCGAGTGGACTGCCAGGTGAACGCGGCCGCTGGCCAGAGCCTCCTCAATCTCTTTGGTGAACATGCCCTTGGAGCCGACTTCGGCGAAGGTGACCTCCTGCAGGCGGTCGCCGGTGGTCTTAATGATCTCGATTTCGACGGTATGACCGTTTGAGCGCAGCAGGTCGGCAATGTGGTTAGCCTGCCACAGAGCAAGTTGCGATCCCCGGCTGCCGATGCGCAGATTCATCGGTGCGCCTCCATTCGCTGTTCGGGGACGGATTTGTCGGGGCTGTTTTTTTCGGACCCGGGTTCGGCGCTTTTGGCCTTGGGCTCTGCCTCCGGCGCCGGCGCCGTGGGGGTGGCAGTAACCGACCAGGTTTCGCACAGCATGTCGAGACGGGCCGAGTCGCCCTCGCGCGCTGCCTGCTTGAGCGCCTGCATGGGGGGATGCAGGAATTTGTTGACCAGCCCGCGGGTGAGCGCTTCGACGGCGGCCAGTTGCTCAGGCGATAGTGTGCCCAGCCGTTTGTGGATGCGCTCAATTTCGGCTATGCGGATTTCTTCAGCCTTGCGCTGCAAAGCGACGATGGCGGGCGCGGCATTTACGGTGCGCTGGCGCTCATGGAACCGCTCGACTTCAGCGGCGATGATGCTTTCGGCATCGAGTGCCTGGCGGCCGCGCTCTTCAAGGTGCGACGCGGCTACCTGTTGCAGATCGTCGATGTCGTAGACAAAGATGCCGTCGAGCTTGTTCATTTCGGGATCGACGTCGCGGGGGACGGCGATATCGATGAAGAACATGGGGCGATTCTTGCGGGTGTGCAGGAACTTTTGTCCGTGTTCGCGACGGAAGATGGGATGCGGCGCGCCAGTGGAGCTGATGACGATGTCGGCTGTGGCGGCAGCCTCGTAAAGCTGGTTGAAGTCGACCACCTGCGGCTTGACGTGGCCCTCGAACTCCTCAGCCATACGGCGGGCTCGCTCGGCGGTGCGGTTCGAGACCAGGATGGTGCCCACGCCCTGCTGCATCAGGTGTCGCGCGGCAAGTTCGCTCATTTTGCCGGCTCCAACCAGGAAGACCGTGCGGCCATGGAGCGAGCCGAAGATTTTGCGCGCCAACTCGACGGCGACGGAGGCAATCGATACCGAATTCGAGCCGATGCCGGTTTCGGAGCGAGCCTTCTTGGCTGCGGAGAACGCGCTTTGCAACAGATGCTCAAGCTGGCCGCCAACGGTGCCTGAAGCGCGTGCCACGGCAAAGGCTTCCTTCACCTGGCCGAGGATCTGCGCTTCGCCAATCACCAAAGAGTCGAGGCTGGCGGCCATGCGGAAAAGATGCGAAACAGCTTCCTTGTCGTGGTACTCGTACAGGTGAGGGTTCAGCTCCTCGGGCACAACGCCGAAGAATTGGGCAAGAAAGTCGCTTACGCGAACGTTGAGGCCGTCAGTGGCGGCAAGCAATTCGACGCGATTGCAGGTGGAGACGATCATGCACTCGGCCACGCCGGGCACGGCGGCCAAGGCCTGCGTGGTTTCGGCTAAATCTTCGCGCGAGATGGCGACGCGCTCGCGCAACGCGATGGGCGCGGTCTTGTGATTGACGCCGATGAGAGTCAGCGTCATCTGGGACCGAACCTTTGAACCTGGCTGAAGAAGTTGACGCACCACACGGCCATCATGACGACCAGCGCGGCGCCGGAGACGTAGGCAGCCTTGCGCCCACGCAGCCCGGTGCCGCGGCGGACATACCACAGCGTGACGTAGATGACCCACATGACGTAGGCGGCCAAGATGTTCGGGTTGAGGAAGTAGGAGGCGCCGACCGATGTCTGCTGAACCAGAATCGTGCCCAGGATGAGGCCGAGGGTCATGCACGGGAACCCGAATTCGAGGGTCGCGAGCGCCAGGCGCTCAAGGGTGTCGAGAGGCGGCAGCCAGTCGAGCGGACCCCACTTTGAGGCCTTTGCGGGCCTGAGCTTGGATTTGATGCGGCGCTCCTGCACCAGATAGAGCATGGACGCAACGAGGCTGAAAAACAACGCTGCATAGGCGAGGAGCAGGGCGATTATGTGGGACACGAGCCAGATGTTGTAAACACTCTGACTGGGGAACTGGTAGCGGTTGGGGCCCAGAGCGGGGATGAGAACGAGGAAGAAAGCGGCCGGTAAGGCAAAGATTCCAAGGGAGATGCCGTCGTAGAGCCACCATACGAGGAAAAACAGGCCGGCCACCGCAAACGCGAGCAGCGATTCGATTTCGCGCTCGCCCACGGGCATGAGCCGGTGCGCCTGGACGAGCATTTCGACCACCGAGATGAAGTGGAAGAAAAACGCCATGCCGCCGAGGTGCACGCACCACTTGCGCCAGCGCTCCACGGAGTAGAGAACCGCCGGGAAAACGGCGATGGCTCCCGCCGCGTAAAGAATGGCCGCAACTCGTAGCCAGAGAAGGTACATGGCGTCTTCTACCTTAAGGAGTCGGGCGGCAGGCCACTGTGATCCATATCACCTAACAGGGGCTTGTGTGCCGGTACCCGGGGGAAGCCGGAATGCGCTGGACCCGTAGGCTCCAGATTAAATTGTTTTGGTGATAGCGGGGGAGTTGGGTCGCGTTTAGCGGGGCAATAACGGCCGGTAGATGAGGCCTATCACGATGCCGACGAACAGCCACTCCAGGAAATAGATCAGGCACTGCTGGAGGGCCAATTTGAGGCCGATGTTGAGATTTGCATAGTTGTGCAAAACAAAGGCGCCGATGACGAAGAGGCCTATGAGGACGCCGAAACGGGCACCCTCGAAAAGGCCCGAGCCGCCCTGGTATACGAAGCTGTAAAGCACCGCGAGGACGAGCAAGGAGAGGAGCATCGCGGGCATGGCGACGGACATGTGGCTCATCTGCCCTTTCTCATCGCGGTAGACGGCGGGATATTTGAGGAATTCGGTCTTGAGGGAGGGGAAAAGGCCGAGGAGAGCAAAGGCAAGAGCCATATAGGCAACAAAGGCGCCGACGGCTGCGAGAAAGATACGCATGAGGTTCATGAATTCCACTTCCTGGACAGATGGTTTGGGGGGGGCCGGGTGTTGATTCAATTTAGGGACGGGTTGGAATGGAGTCAAGAAGAATGTGGGCCGGAGTAAGGAATCGTGTGCGGTGAGTTGACGGTGTGCATTACCGAGCCCCGAAGTGGACGTCAGCCGCGATACTCTTGAAGGCAGCGTGGTTATAAAAGACGACCAATCCGTAACCGCTGAAATGCCGTTGCAGACGGTGGCTGCGCCGGGCGAGCCTACCCTACTGAATGGCCCGGAAGCGGTGGGCGACGAGGCAGCGGGCGAGTTTGCTCTCACTTCCCTGCCCGCGCGCAAGGATAAGGATGCGGGTGAGCTAACGCCGTTTATGCGGCAGTGGACGGCGGCCAAGCGCCAGAATCCCGATGCATTGCTGTTCTTCAGGATGGGTGATTTTTACGAGCTTTTTTATGACGACGCAGCAATTGCCAGCCGGGAGCTTGAACTTACGCTGACTGCGCGCGACAAGGAGCGCAACATTCCGATGTGCGGGGTGCCGTACCACGCGGTTGAGGGGTATTTGTCGCGGCTGCTCAGGAAGGGCTACCGGATCGCGCTGTGCGACCAGATGGAGGACCCCAAGCTCACCAAAAAGATTGTGCGGCGAGAGGTCACGCGGGTGCTTTCGCCGGGGACGGCGCTCGACCCTACAGCTAGTCCGGAGCAGAATAATTTTCTGGCGGCGATGTACGAGGCTGGGGGGCGCAGTGTTGCGCCAAGCCCTGATTCCTCTCATCCTGGCGGGAAAAACCACCCCGCTAGGATGGGGCACCCAGGAAGCGAGCAGGTATTTGGCGTTGCCTTGCTGGATGTTTCGACGGGCGAGTTCAGGACGGCGGAGTTTCGCGGGGTGTCGGCGCGGCAGGAGGCGATCGAGACAATTCTGGTAGCCGGGGCGCGCGAGGTGCTGTTGGCGGCGAGCACTGAGCTTGCGCCGCAACTTGAACGGATCGCCGCACGCACGCGTGTAGAGGACTGGGTGTGGGCACGCGATTTTGCCATTCCTCTGGTTGAACGGCAACTGAACGTGCGCACGCTCGAGGGATTCGGGCTCAACGGTCACGATGCCGCCGCGATCGCCGCCGGCGCAGTGCTGCACTATGTTCGAACCACGCAGAAGAACGAGGCGCTGCACGTCGACTCGCTGCGCTTTGAAGAGCATTCGACATCGCTGGAGCTGGACCAGGTGACGGTTCGGAATCTGGAACTGGTCGAGCCGCTCTTCCAAGGGCAGGACGAACGCGTCACGCTCTTTCGCAGCATGGATGAGTGCCTGACGCCGATGGGCAAGCGTCTGCTGCGCGCCACGATTCTGCGCCCGCTCAACGATGTGGCGGCAATTGAATTGCGGTATGAGGCAGTTGCCGAGACGCACGGCGACCTGATGAAGCGCGAGGAGACACGCCGGGCATTCAACGGGATTCTTGACCTTGAAAGGCTGCTGGCGCGGATCAGCCTGGACTCTGCCGGGCCGCGCGACTTGCGCGCGCTCGCGAGCAGCCTGGCCAAATTGCCGGGGCTGAAAGTTGCGCTGGATGCGCTGACCGCGCCGCTGTGGCGGCAGATTGCAGCGCGGCTCGACACGCTCGAAGATGTAACTGCGCGGATCGCGCAGACCATTGTGGCCGAGCCGCCGCTGACGCTGGCCGACGGAGGGGCGATTGAGTCGGGAGTCGATGGGGAGCTTGACGAGCTGCGATCGATTTCAACCAGCGGGCGGCAGGCAATTGCGGCGATTGAGGACCGCGAGCGCCAGCGGACGGGCATTGGGTCGCTGAAGGTGCGCTACAACTCGATCTTCGGTTATTACATCGAGATCACGAAGGCGAATCTTGCGCTGGCGCCGGCGGACTACGAGCGCAAGCAAACGCTTGTCAACGCGGAACGGTTCACCACACCCGAGCTGAAGGAGTATGAGCGCAAGATTCTGTCAGCGCACGACCGTTGCATCGAGATCGAGAAACGGATATTTGCCGAGTTGCGAGCGGCAGTACTTGGCGCCGCAGGACGAATCCGGCGAAGCTCTTCTGCGGTCGCTGAGGCCGACTTGCTGGCCTGCTACGCACATCTTGCAGCTCGGCGCAGATATTCGCGGCCAAAGCTGGACGCGGAGCCTGTTCTCGAAGCCGTCGCGGCGCGCCATCCGGTTATCGAGCAGTGGATGGAAGAGACGCGCGAGGGGCGGTTTATCCCAAATGACTTGTATTTGAGCGCGGCGGGCGAGGGGCCGTGTCTTTTGCTCATCACCGGTCCGAACATGGGCGGCAAGAGCACCTATCTTCGCACGGCGGCGATGCTGGCGCTGATGGCGCAGATGGGCAGCTTTGTGCCGGCAGACAGCCTGCGATTCGGGCTGGTCGACCGCATTTATACGCGCATCGGCGCTAGCGATAACGTGGCTCGCGGCCGCTCGACTTTTATGGTGGAGATGACGGAGACGGCGACCATTCTGAATACGGCTACGCGCCGGTCGCTGATCCTCCTCGATGAGATGGGCCGGGGTACAGCGACTTTCGACGGGCTCTCTCTGGCGTGGGCAACCGTTGAATACCTCCATGCTGAGACAGGCGCGCGTACGCTCTTTGCCACGCACTATCACGAACTCACGATGCTGGCTGAAAAACTGCCGCGCGTGCGCAATCTGCGGGTGGGCGTGAAGGAGGGCCCGAGTGGAATCGTATTTCTGCACAACATCGAGCCGGGCGCGGCAAGCAAGAGTTACGGCATCGAAGTGGCGAAGCTGGCCGGCCTGCCTTCAGTAGTGATTGAGCGGGCACGGCATGTGCTGCGACAGCACGAGAAGCAGGAGCGGCAGAGCGTGAATGTGGAGACCGCGGCCGAGCCGATGCAGTTGACGATCTTCACTCCGCTCTCGCAGCGCATCGTGGATCGCATTGAAGCCACCGACGTGAATTCGCTCACGCCACTGCAAGCGCTGAACCTGCTGGAAGAGTTGCAACAGGAGTTGAAAGAGACAGGGACGAAGGGAACAAGGGACTAAGGGACTGACAAACGCATGGAGAGTTTGCGCAAGGCGGCGGGGAGTTTGCTGGTAGTGGGGCTTGGGAGTACCGAGCTGACAGGATTGGAGCGCGCGTGGCTCAAGCTGGTGCGGCCGGGCGGAGTGATACTGTTCAAGCGCAATATCAAAGACCCGATGCAGACGCAAGCGCTGCTCAATGAGGTAACGAGTTTCTGTGCGCCGCAGGCAGTCCGATGCGTCGACATTGAAGGCGGCACGGTGAATCGGGTTCGGGATGCGCTTGCCGCCTTGCCGTCGGCGCAGGCGGTTGGCGCGGCCATGCGCAGGCTGCGAAAGCCGCAGTTGTCGCGGGAACACGGCGAACTGATCGCTCGTGCAACTGCCGCTTTCGGATTCAACACCACGCTGGCGCCGGTGGTGGATCTGGCATTGCCCGAAGCGGCCGAGGTGCTGGGGTCGCGGCCACCGGGGAGGAATGCCGAAGAAGTCACGGCCTACGCGCGGGAGTTCCTCGCCGGCCTTGCTTCGCATGGAGTGACAGGATGCGGAAAACACTTCCCCGGCCTGGGTGGTGCGTCGGGTGACACGCATTTTGTGATGCCGGAGATCGAACGCACCTGGAAGCAGGTCTGGAGCGAAGACCTGGTTCCGTATCGTGAGCTGCATCGCGCGATGCCGATGATCATGATGAATCACGCAGCGTATCCGGCCACGCCGGGCGGAGTTCGGCCAGCGAGCGCGTCGGCCTTCTGGATCACAACCGTGCTGCGCAAAAGGATCGGCTATCGCGGAATTATTCTTTCCGACGATCTTGAGATGGGCGGCATCCTGAAGTTTTTGCCGGTCGATCAAGCGGCGATCGCGGCTGTGGCTGCCGGCAGCGACCTGCTGGAGATTTGCCACAGCCCCGAGCTGGTTTTGCGCAGCTATGAGGCGCTGCTGAGCGAGGCTGAAAAATCGGCGGCGTTTCGAAAGCTGCTGCTGGCGCGGGCCGCCGAGGTGGAGCGAAAACGCCGGCGTCTTTATTCTGGCGGGAACTCGCGCTCCTTAACTCCGAAACAGATCGAGCAACTGCGCGGACGCATCGCTCGTTTCCGTGAGCTCATTGCAGCCAGCGGGACGGACGCAATTGCCCCAAGGACGGCTGCGCCGGCGGAGACTTCATGACCAGGCGCGCAATGACGGTTGCCGGAGTCATGAGCGGCACATCGGCCGACGGGATTGACGTGGCGGTGTTGAGAATTACCGGAGCCCACCCTGGTGGCGAGAAAGAAAACGCGGCGAGCGTTTACCCCAAGTTGAAGCTGATCGCGCACGAAGCGTTCAAGTATCCGCAGGCATTGCGCCGCAGCGTACTGGCTGCGATGAATGCCGAATCGACATCGACGGCAGAACTGGCGCGGCTGAACTGGCGGCTGGGCATCGCTTACGCCGAAGCGGTCGGCGAAACTCTCAAGCGGCACAAGCTCAAGGCCGATCTCGTGGGCTGTCACGGACAAACCCTTTATCACCAGGGCCACGCTGAAGCCTATTTAGGGCGGCGATTCGCGTGTACCTGGCAACTGGGCGAGGCGCAGGCTATCGCTCAGCACATCGGCGTACCTGTCGTTTCAAATTTCAGACCGGCGGATATGCTTGCTGGCGGCCAGGGAGCTCCGCTGGTTCCGCTGCTGGACTATGTTTTGTTCGCCCATGCGAAACGGGGTCGAGTCCTGCAGAATATTGGCGGCATTGCGAACCTGACTGCCATACCGGCAGGCGCTCCGCCCGACGCACTGATTGCGTTTGATACGGGCCCCGGCAACATGATCATCGACTGGCTGGCGCAGGAACTCTTTGGCAAGTCGTATGACCGCAACGGGGCGCTGGCGGCGCGCGGCAGAATTCTCGGACCGGTTCTCAAGGGGGCGCTCCAGCATCGCTTCTACAAGCTTGCGCCACCGCGATCCGCGGGCCGCGAGCAGTTCGGGCGGGCTTACGCCGCTGAATTTTTGGAGAAGTGCCGGAGGCACAGCGTGTGCAGCGAGGACGCGCTGGCTACGGCAACGGCACTGACGGCCGAAAGCATTGCGCAGAGCTTTCAGCAATTTGCCCGGCCGCACATGGGTGGAACGCCCGTGGACTACATCGTCTCAGGCGGCGGAGCGCGGAATACGACGTTGATGAAGATGCTGGCCGCGCGACTTGAACCGCTCGGCTGCAGGATGCGCACAACCGAGGAATTCGGGATGCCGGCTGAAGCCAAAGAGGCTGCGGCGTTTGCATTGCTGGCGTGGCAAACCTGGCATCGCTTGCCGGGCGATGTTCCGGCTGCCACCGGTGCGTCGAGAGCCGCGATTCTGGGGCAGGTTTCGTTGGCGTGAACGGTTGGGTGTCGGATGGTTGGCGCGGTTTAAATGCTTCGCAGGCCGGCGTCCACTCGTTTTCAACTGGACTTGAGTGAGTGACTTGGCCACCGGCAAGACTGCCGGACTGTCCCTCAACTTTTTGCATGCATGAACCGTCTACCGGAATAGATAAAGTCATTAGCCCGATCTCCATGACAGAGAAGCAGATCCGGTGCGGAATCACTTATGAAAAGCACACAAAAGAAAACGTTGAACTTTTCAATATTGCTGGCGTTAGCGGCGGTTTTGGCCGCGCCCTTTGCGGCTGCTCAGCAGGCCGTGTCTACCAAGTTTCTCGGCGCCATCACGTCAATCAGCGGCGATACGCTGACCGTCAAGACCGCGCAAGGGGATTCGCGCCAGGTTCAGGTTCCGGCGAATGCGATCCTCAAGCGCGTTGAGCCAGGGCAAACCAATCTCAGCGCCGCGGTAGATATGAAGTACACCGATCTGGCCGTAGGCGACCGGGTGCTGGTGAACCTTGACCCGAACTCGACGGGAGCTGTGCCTGCAGCGCTGCGGGTGGTTGCCATCAAGGCTTCCGACGTTCAGAAGAGGCAACAGGCCGAGGCTGAAGCATGGCAACGCGGAGTGGGTGGCCTGGTGAAGAGCGTCGATGCCTCGACGGGCGTGATCCTGGTTTCGACCGGCGCCGGACCAACAATCCAGATGTTCACGGTCAAGACGACTCCAGCGACCATATTGAAGCGTTACGCTCCGGGATCGGTGCGTTTCGATGAAGCGGTCACAGGGCCCATTACGGCGATTCAACCGGGCGACCAGTTGCGGGCGAGAGGCCAGAAGACCACGAACACTATCACCGCCGATGAGATTGTCTCAGGAAGCTTCCGCAATGTTTCGGGAACAATCAGTTCCATTGATACGGCCAACTCGACGCTGGTGGTAAAGGACTTGGCGACCAAGAAGCAGGTGACGATCCATCTGGGTGCTGAAACGCAGATGCGCCGCCTGCCTGACCGCATGGCGCAGTTTATTGCCGCGAGGCTGAAGGGACAGTTTCCCAGCGGATCGGGTGGAGGCGCCTCCGGCAGTGGTAACGGGGGCTACAGACCGCAGAACGCAGCCGGGAACAATAGTGGAGGCGGCGGAAACGGCAATGGCGGCGGGCAAGGCGGTCAGCGCGGAGCAAGTGGCAGAGGGGGCGACCTTTCCCAAGCGTTGAGCATGGCTCCATTGATTAAGCTAAGCGATCTCCAAAAAGGCGAAGCGGTGATGCTGGTTTCGACGCAGGGAACGTCGGATGTCACTGCGGTCACGCTATTGGCAGGCGTTGAGCCGCTGCTTGAAGCTCCAGCGAGCCAGGACTTGTTGTCCAACTGGAGCATGGGATCGGGCACCCCGGATGTAGCCCAATAGAGGCAACTACCGACTGGTTAAGAAAAGAGAAAGAGGAAACGTGTACGTACGAGTTCGTTGCTTTGTTCATGTTGTTCTTGCTTTGGCATTGGCTGTAATTGGAGCGATGGCCCGGGCTCAGGCTGGCGGACCTTCTGACGGCGTCCAGGCGGCCACAGCCGCTTCGGCGGCTACTACAGGCACTCTGCACGGCCATATAGCCGATCAGACTGGGGCGTTGATTCCCGGTGCGCAGATTACGGTGACGACGGCTAAGGGTGCTCAAGTGGCGCAAACTTCTGCTGATGCTGTGGGAGGTTACTCAGTGCGCGGGCTGGCACCTGGCAGTTACGTCATTCAGGTCACCTATGAGGGATTTTCACCGTTTGTTTCCATTCCGATTTCTCTGGCTGCCGGCCAAACCAAGAATGTCGATATCAAAATGGCGATCGAGACGGCGCAACAGCAGGTGGAAGTGACCGAGGAGGGCGCACCCCAGGTGAGCGTCGAAGCCAGCCAGAACTCCAACTCGATTGTGCTGAAAGGCAGCGATCTCGATGCGCTGTCGGATGATCCCGACGAGCTGCAAAACGAATTGACGGCGCTGGCAGGGCCCTCAGCAGGGCCGAACGGCGGCCAGATCTACATTGACGGATTCACCGGTGGACAATTGCCTCCAAAGTCGGCAATCCGCGAAATCCGCATCAATCAAAACCCTTTCTCCGCTGAATTCGATCGGCTCGGTTACGGACGCATCGAAATCCTCACCAAGCCGGGGACCGATACTTTGCATGGCCGGTTCTTCGTCCAGGGCAACGACGATGCCTTCAACACGGGAAACCCGTTCACTGCGGTGATTCCCGCATATCACAGCTTGATGGTTAACGGAACGGTGAGTGGTGCGCTCTCGAAGCGGGCGTCGTTCTTTTTCAGTATTGAGCAGCGCAACAATCAGGACGCCAGCATTTATACGGTTCAAACCGCCGAGCAGGATTCCTCTTCGGGTGTTTACTATGTGCCGACAGTAAACGGAAACACAGGAGACATTATTGCAACGACGGGCAGCCTGTTCAGCCCCTCCACCCATACCAATGTTTCGCCTCGGATCGATCTGCAGCTTGGACAAAAGAACACACTGACCTTGCGCTACCAGTTCTTTCGCAACTCCGAGAGCGGCTCGATCGGTTCCACGTCGCTGCCCTCGCAGAACTCTACTTCGGATTCGATAGAACACACGGTGCAGATCAGCGATTCCCAGATCATCAGCGACCGGGTAGTGAATGAAACGCGGTTCGAATACCGGCGCGCCAATTCGACTCAGACTCCGACCAGCACTGCTCCGACAGTGAGTGTCGCAGGGTTCTTTACCGCCGGCGGCCTCGGTTCGCAGATCGACAACAGCAATAGCGATCACTTTGAACTGCAAAACATAACCACGATGACGGCTGGGGCACATGCGATCAAGTTTGGCGCGTGGCTGCGCGACAATCATGAAGCGTTGTCGAGCACTGGGAACTTCAACGGCAGTTTCATTTTTCCAACTGTCTATGACTACGCCGGCGCTTTAAACAAACTGGCGACAGGAACGGCCTGCCCAACCGCGCCGTCATCGAGTGACGTAACATGCGGCAGTGTGAACGCGCCCGATAAGCTCGTGTACACGACGGGCCCAATTGCATTTGGCGGCAACGTATTCGACGGCGCACTTTTCTTTCAGGACGATTGGAAGCTCCGATCGTATCTCACGCTCTCAGGCGGCTTGCGCTGGGAGACGCAGAATCACATAGCGGATCACGATGACTGGGATCCGCGCGTGGCTTTTGCTTACGCCCTGGACGGACACAAGAAGGGCGCGGTTGCAAAGACTGTGTTGCGGGGCGGATTCGGCATCTTCTACGACCGCTTCCAAGTCGGCGATTATATGGGCCTGGTGCAGTTCAACGGCAATCCGTTGAGGAGTCAGACACAGACCGTCATCAGCAACCCGGCTTGTTTCGATCCGACGAGCCTGGCGGCTGCCGAAGCACAAGGGTGCGGCAGCGGCGGTTCACTGAGTTCGCAGATTCAATCGGTCGACTCGACTTACCATTCGCCATATACCGAGCAAGTGGGTGGGAGTCTTGAACGTCAGTTAACCAAGACCTCTACCCTCACCTTCACTTATCTTCACTCGTTTGGAGTTCACCAACTGGTTCAGCGCGATGCGAACGCATACGAACCGCTACCAGGTACCGACTATTACAGTCCCGCTACCGGTCCGCGGCCGGATACAAATACGGCTTGCCTGACCGCGAATGACTGTCCCGGCATTGTTGACCAATTCTTCCCTGAAGCGGTGTTTAAGCAGAATCAGTTCATCGTCAACATCCGGGCCCAGTTTTCAAAGAACTTCAGCATGTTCGGCTTTTACAACTACACCAATGCGAACTCCGATGGCGGAGGCGGATCGAGTCCTTCGAACTCGTATAACCTCAGCCAGGATTATGGCCGGGCGTCGTTCGTCCATCCTCAATGGTTGTTTCTGATGGGCAACTACAACGGGCCGTGGGGATTGTCCTTCAATCCTTTCCTGATTGCGGAGGCGGGACGGCCGTTCAACGTAACGGTTGAAGACGATCTCACGGGCGACAACTTCTTCAACGACCGGCCGGGGCTGGTTTCTGCATCGGAATGCGCCGCAACTGCGGGGCCGCAGCCTTCGCAGTATGCGCTGACGCCGTTCGGTTGCCTCGACACAAATCCGACGCCGGGTGAAACGCTGCTGAGACCAGAAATCGGAAACGCTCCGGCTTCGGTGGCGCTGAATTTACGCGTCAGCCGTTCGTGGGGTATTGGCCCGAAGGTTGAGGCTACGGGTGGTCCGAATCCAGGTGGAGGCGGACCTCCTCCGGGCGGTGGTCGCGGCGGTGGTCGCGGCGGCCCGGGCGGCGGATTTGGCGGATTCGGTATGGGCGGAGGCGGAGGCGGACGCGGAGGCCCCTTCGGCACGTCAAATACGGGCCGCAAGTATGCACTGACGTTCAGCGCGCAGGCGC
Source organism: Occallatibacter sp. (assembly GCA_035504315.1). GTDB lineage: Bacteria > Acidobacteriota > Terriglobia > Terriglobales > Acidobacteriaceae > Telmatobacter. The sequence continues at coordinate 21,648 of DATJSB010000043.1, read as the reverse complement.
TCAATCTCTTCAACGATATCGACTACGGGATTCCGTTGGGAGCGGTGGCGCCGGCATGGAATTCGACGACCGGCATCACCGGGCCCGGAAGCAGCTTTGAAAAGTCGTATGGCTTGGCGGGTGGTATCTTCGCCTCACCCACGAGTTCGGCGGCGCGCAGAATCTTCTTTCAGGCGGCGTTTCAATTCTGAAGACAGCGATCAGTTGTCAGTGATCAGTTGTCAGTAACAACGCGGGGTCGTTGAAATCGACATAAGGCCGGAGTCGAAGCTCCGGCCTTTTTCTTTCATGTTACGCAGCCGGCTACGACGCTGTTGAGAAGATCGAACGATACAGTGCTTCCCATTGGGTGATGCGGGATTCGATGTCAAAGCTGGATTGAATGCGCAGGCGCGAGGCGCGACCGATTGCCTGACGACCTGGCTCCGGTTTGCGCATCATTTCGATCATCGCTTTCGCAAGCGCATCGGGATTCCGAGGCGGCACCAGAGACACTGCCTCGGCGACCAGTTCGCGAACGCCGCCAACATCAGTTGCCACAATCGGTTTTTCCATGGCCATGGCCTCGGCGATCGTCAGAGGCATCCCTTCCCACGCCGCGCTTGAGACGAATCCATCGCATGCATCGAGCAAGGCGGGTAGATCGCGCCGCAGTCCTAACCACTCAATCTGCCGACTCAGCCGCAGCTCCCCAATCATTGCTTGGAGTCTGCGCAACTCCTCATCCCTTCCCTCACCTGCGATCCGCAAGGACGCATTCGGATTGTTCTCGATGACACGGGCAAATGCGTGGAGAAGGTTGGGATAGTCTTTCGCGGGTGAAATGCGCCCGGCGGCGAGCCAAACGAATTCGTTATCGGCACGGAGGTTCATTCTGGTAATCGCACGGCGCGCGGAGTCTGAAGCAAATTCACGCAGGTCGATGGCGTTCTGAACAACTGTGCACCGGTTGGCATCAACCGCTTTTAGGTGGATGAATCGATCAGCCACGGCCTTGCTCACTGCGGTGGTGTGCGCGCAGAGCCCGTCGGTGATCCGGTAGGCTAGCATTCGATGCCAGCCGCCTTCGTAGACGTTATGGATAGTCGAGATCACCGCAGGGCGGCCGGCAATGAGGCTGACCAGGCGCGCAAAGATGTTGGCGTGAAAGCTGTGACTGTGAACGAGGTCGGGCTTAAGGCGGAGAAGAATGCGGCGCGCGCGCAAGAGCACCGCTGCCAGGCTAAGCGGGTTCTTGTGAAGATTGAGGTGAATGACGGGCAGTGCGGTCGGCCACTCTTCGCTCGCCTGCGGCAGCAGAGTTACGAGCGTGACGGTGTGACCGCGCTCGGCCATGCGGCCGGCCAGCGCGAGTACCTGTTTCTCCGCGCCACCTATGCCGAGCGAGGCGAGCATGTAGACGATCCGCATTCGAGCATCGGTCCCGATCGATGATAACGCGGGCTGTCAGCTGCCCGCTTTTGCGAGCTTGCGGGAGATGATGGTGTCGATGGCGAAGAAACCGGGTCCCAGGATAAGAATGAGCAGCGCGACGAACCAGTAGGCGTATGCATCGGCAGCGGCGAACTTGTCTGGGTTTGTGAAGAGACCCAGGAATGCGTCGCGCTCGGCCGTCCAGAAAGCCACGCTCATGTTGACGAAGAGGACCAGCGCGGTTAGGCGCGTGAAGATTCCGGCGGCGAGCAAGACTCCGCCGACGAATTCGATCAACCCAACCGAGAGAGCCGTCAGATGCGGCGCGGGAAGGTTGAGGGTGGTGAAGTAATTGGTGACGCGGTCGAGGTTATGAAGCTTACCCCAGCCGTCGGAACCGAACTCCCAGCCCCAGAACAGGCGAATGGCGAGCAGCAGCGGGCTTTGCATACGGTTGAGCACGCCCACAGCGCTGCGATAAATCGAAACCAGATTGGCGATCATGATCGGTCAGTCTTCCCTCGCGCAGATCCATTTCAGTTCGGCCCACAGCTTGAACCACTTCTGCAGCCTGGCCGCGCGTTGAGCCGCCGGAATCAGCGAATCGGCGAACCCCGCTTCGATCGCTTCGGTAAGCGTCTGCCCGCGATTGAACGCATCGAGAATCCGGTAAGCCTCGCGCTCCAGGCGAAGGTAATAGACCGAAAACTCCACGCGGTGCGCTGCCAGCCAGGTTGGCTTGCGCCGCAATCGGGGCAACTTTGCCGGGGCTAGTTCCTCCTCGTCGAAGTCCACTCCAGCTTCGCTGGTCTGCCGTTTCTCATGCTTGTGCAGTTCGAGCACCAGGTCTTCTGCCGGATAGTTAAGCGTCATCAACTCGATATGCGGCTGCAGTGATAGCTGAGACGAGCCGTCGAGCGCGGCAATCTGCTGCAGCGTTAACGGGGTCCGCTCGGCCGAATCAAACGCTACAACAAAGGCCCATTCAATCTTTGCAATATCGACCGCGAGCGCATGGCGGCGTCCAGCAGATTCAGGGTGAGCGGCGAGCCACGCGGGAAGTCGCGAGCCGAGATTGCGCAAGGTAAAAGAGCGGCTGGGGTGTTCGGAGAGGTATGCGACCGAGAGAGCTTCAAACCGGCGCGACCCCAGCAGAGCACGCAGAGCCACAAAGTCCTCGGCCAGCGCGCTCAAAACGCGGAACCAGTACTGCCGGTTGTAGATTTCGAGGCGTTCAAAGGCGTTGAGGCGGCTGTTGGGGGCGATGAAAGAGGCAGCGACATCCGTCATGGCGCGGCCGTCGGCAGCGAGGTCGCGCATGTTTTCGTCGGGCGTCAGCGGCTGCATGACTGCCGCGGCCATTTCGCGCTGGATGGATTCGAGGTTCATGAAAGACTCTTCCTATGAATGAGCACTGCCCTGCCTCCCAGGTCCCATAATCGGGACCTGGGGCACCCATATGCACTGGCCGAACCAGAGGTTCATGATGCAGCCTCAACCAGTTCGGGCGCTCGTTCTTCCCGGTGCAGGTAACGATTGGCCTTGAGGGCTTCGGCGTGCACTTCGTCGAAGCTCGGAATGTGGTCGTCCCACTCGAGCAGCGTGGGCGTCGGCCCGCAGCGCTCGATGGCGCGCGCATAGAGTTGCCACACCGGATCGATTACGGGATGATCGTGCGTGTCGAGAATGTACTTTTCGTATCGCGAGTGCCCGGCGATGTGAATCTGGGCCACGCGATGCGCCGGGACTGCATTCACGTAGTCCATGGGGTTGAATTCGTGATTCATGGCCGAAACGTAGATATTGTTCACGTCGAGCAGCAGGCCGCAGTCGGCGCGCTCTACTACTTCCGTCAAAAACTCCCACTCGGTCATTTCTGACGCAGTGAAGGCTGCATAGGAGCTCACATTTTCGACGGCCACAGGAATCTCAAGGAAGTCCTGCACTTTACGTACACGTTCGACAGTCCGCTCGACGGCTTCCCAGGTATAGGGCAGCGGCAGCAGATCGTGGGTGTAGGTGCCGTCGACCGAGCCCCAGCAGAGGTGGTCGCTCAGCCATGGGGTATTGGTGCGGCGAACAAGCTGCTTCAGACGCCGCATATGTTCGGGGTCCGGCTCAGTCACGCTGCCGAAGTACATCGAGACGCCGTGCTGTACTACGCGGTAGCGCTCCATGATTCGATCGAGCATTGCCAGCGGGCGGCCGGCGTCGATCATGTAGTTTTCTGAGATGATTTCGAACCAATCGACCACGGGTTTGCGCGAAAAGATGTGGTCGTAGTGGGGAATCCGCAAGCCAATTCCGACTCCGTGGTCTGCATACGCATTGAATCGATTGCCGGGCATAGGGAGAGTGGTCAGGGTTCAGCGATCGGGTGTCAGTGAGGCGCCGGCGGCCACGCAACAACTATTGCAATGGCTGCCGGTCCCGGGTTGGAGTTGGAAGGGTGGATTAAGCGAAGACGTGGCCGGGCATCTTCGAGCCATCAGTGGCGCAGCCGCCCTTGCCCTTACAGCTGTTCTTGCCCTTGCAGCCGTTGTCGCTCGACTTGCAGCCGCCCTGACCCTTGCAATCGTTCTTGCCTTTACAGGAGTGCTTGGGCGCCGGAGTCTGCTGGCCGAAGCTGAGGCCCGCCTTAGTGAAGTGGGCCGATTGGTTCGAAGCCGAGTTTGATGTCTGAGCTGCGACCGTGGTGCCGCCAGTCAGACCGGCAAGAGCTGCGGAGAGGAGCACTGCATTCAGTTGGTTCTTCATTGGAATTGTGACCTCGCTTGGGGGGTGGGGCGGAAGGAAACTCCGCGAGTTGGACTGTGCGGGGCGGGCGGCGTGTCCCATCCCGCAGAAGGGGTACGCTCCTAAGACAAACTGTCTGAGGGAATAGTTACAGGGAAATGGGTCATTCGTAAATGAATTTCTGCTGCTTTGAAAGCCTGCGGTGAAATGCTCCGATGCGGTTCAATGGGATTGGCGACCGGATGGCGCGTGCGCTAAGCTGGAAGTCCCTCGCCGCTAACTTCGGGCCGCAGGAGGTCGTTTGAAGTCCGCCAAAGGCTTAGAAATCGTAACCGGTAGCAGTGTGATTCTGGCCCTGCTGCAGAGTTTGTGCACCGCGGTGGTCACGGTTAACGGCATTCGCGTGCTCATTGGACTCGGAGCCCTTGCAGCCAGCAGCATCTCTGCTCCTCTGCTGGCGTTCCACCGGGACGCTATCCGCATTCCGATGCTCATTCTGGCTGTCGCCGGCTCGCTGGTGAACCTGGCTGTGCTGGCGTGGATCTGGCGCCTTCGCTCCCGGCCCGAGGCCCAGTGGCGCCAGCGCGAAATCGAGCCGAAGCAGCGGCGGTCGGAGCGATTGCAAGTGGCTATGGCGTTGCTAACGCTGGCACTTGTGGGAGTTGAGGTGTGGGCGCACGGGGTGGTGCATCACAAGCCGCCGACCTCGCAAATCATCACCCAGGGTTGACCGTCAAGGATGTGGATTCCAGGGTCGGAATTCGCGAAAACTGCTTACTTTTCTGAAGATTGCAGCTCTGCTTCCAAGCGCTCGTGCAGCCGGTCGCTGAATCCGGCAGGTAACTCGAAGACGCGCCCATCGGCCACCAAGACGACGACATTCCGGGTTGAATCGAGCACCGCCGAGCAAATCTCGCAGGTTTCAAGGTGCTTGTCGATTTCAGCGCGCAAGGCTCCATCCACCTCGCCATCTATGTAGGCGGAGATATGCTCCCATACGTGCTGGCAGTCTATTCTCATCTTCCCCAGCCAAACAAACCGCGTTTCGGTGCAAACGATTTCAATTTATGGGCCAGTTTACGTTGCAAATGGGCCCTTGCACGATGCAAACGAACCTTGACCGTTCCCTCGGTAATGCCCAGCGCGGCCGAAGTTTCGCACACGTCCATCTCTTCGATGTCCCTGAGAAGCACTACGTTACGGTAAATATCGGGCAGGCTTTCGATGGCTTCGCGAAGCAGACTCGCCAGCTCCTGTTTTTCCAACGCCTCGGTCGGCACCTCGCGCCAACTGGTTAGAACCGCTGGGGTGAAATCACCAGAGTCCTCTCCAGTAAGGGCATCGAGGGATTCTTCGCGCAGCCGCTCGGTCTTGCGCAACCGGCCCAGCCCTTCGTTGCGGGCAATCGAGAGAACCCAGGTCTTGAACTGGGAGTCGCCGCGAAACGAACCCAGATTGCGGAAAACTTTGATCGCCGTCTCCTGGGCGGCATCTTCGGCATCTGCCTCGTTATGCAGTATGGAGAGTAACAGGAAGTAAATGGCGTGCTCGCAGGGACGGATAAGCTCATGAAACAGATGATGTTCACCAGCGAGAATCCGGCGAATACAATCTGCCTCAAACTCCGGATTGGAAACCTTTGCCATACCTGAAACGAGGACTACGCGGGAGGAGCACCCGAGCCCATCCCCGAGTTTTGATTCTGCTTCAGAGGATACAGGTCCAAGGGGTAATGGAGTAAATATCCTATCTTTCACAAACGGCGCGAAGGGCATATCCCCACCCCCCCATATCCAATACCCCCGCTCCCTGCCAAAAGTCTCAAAATCTATTGTTTTCATTGCGATAGAGGGTAGACTTGGCGGCCAGGTCTATTGTTTTCAGGCGGTTAGGATCTGCTGGTCTGCCGAACTTCGGCCCCAAGAATCGCTATCTGCATTCAGAATAGAACGGGCAGGGGAATTAAACGGCAAAAGGAGAGGCAATTTAAGTCGTTTTGAATGAAGGCGATAGAGGAGGAATCCGACAGCCTGACGGTTGACCGCGAGTACATTTAGAGGGGCATGGTAGAAATGCGGGCTAGGCGCAGGCATAAGTTTTTGTATTCAAATAACAATCATTGCGGTAAAAATCGAAATGGGCTGTACAATTGGCGCACAAGTACAACTTTCTCGGGAGGCCCTCATGGCCGGAGACATGCAATTAACATGCAGCGATTGTGGGCAGGAGTTCACCTTCACCGCTGCCGATCAGGCGTTTTTTCAAGAGAGAGGGTTTTCCACCCCGAAGCGCTGCAAGCAATGCCGTCTGGCCAAAAAGGCGAACGGGGGCGGCGGCGGGAGTGGGTACCGCTCGGCTCCGGCGCAGGGAACTCCTGTGATCTGTTCGAATTGTGGGCAACCGACGACGGTGCCCTTCGAGCCGCGCGGTGACCGCCCGGTCTATTGCCGCGATTGCTACGTCGCCCGCAAAGGCAGCGGCGCAGGCGGCGGAAGAGGTTCTGGAAGGTAGCTGATCGCAACGTGCTGCGAAAAATCTAGATTTTTCCAACCGGGGTTGCACGCTATTTCTGCTCCAAACCCGCGAATCGGTGGTTCCGGGAGTGGATTTTGTGTCTGCGGGTCGCTCGCGCGTCCTGATTACATCCACGTCACACCTTGCCCGCCTGTTGATAGAATCGGTGACTTGAGGCGCGACCGCTCATGGCGCTTCAGAGGCAGTATCGGCCGCCCGTTGGAGTCACGGCGTTACGCGACGGCCTGCGGACGTCCAAATGCGTGAAGTGCAGAATGAAGGATAGAAGGGCGGGGCGTAATGGAAGTTTGGGTTTCGCAAATTGCGGGCGTTCAGTTCTCAGTCAAAGCACGGTCGCACGAGTTGATAAGCGATCAACCGGCAGAGAATGGCGGCAACGATACCGGGATGACTCCGCCTGAACTGCTGCTGAGCGCGTTAGGATCGTGCGCAGCCTACTACGCCGTGGAGTATCTTCGCACACGCAAGCTGGCTGAGAGCGGGGTCGAGGTGCAGGTGACGGCCGAAAAACTGAAGCAGCCGGCCAGACTTGGCAACTTCGTAGTAAAGGTAAGATGCCCGGTTGCCCTCAGTGAAGCACATAACGAGGGCCTGAACCGCGCTGTCCATCATTGTCTGATTCATAATTCCCTTGTTTCGCCGGGCGAAATCCGGGTGGAAACGCCTGCGGTGCAGCAGGTTTCCGCAGCCAGTTGACCTTTCGCAGACAGGGCGCATCATACAAACCGGTGGGTGTAGTGAAACGCCTGAAACCGGTTAGGGGTGTGGCTCAGGGCGCCGGCCACCAATACCCCGACAGCCATTTGCCTCGATGGTAGACTTAACGCATGTTGCCTGAACCAGCCGCTTCCCCGGCTATCTGCCGCAAACTTCTGACCTGCTGGCTTTGCCTGCTGGCAGTGGTGTTTGCGTTTGAAGCCAAAACGGCTTGGTATGGCCCGAGCGCGGGTCCATGGAGCGCTGTTCGAGCTGCCAAGGCACTGCCGGCCGATTTACCTCAAGTCGTTTCGCATGGCATTCCCACTCCCGATCCGGTTCATCCCGCGATTCCGTTCTTTATCTTTGCTGCTTTTGTGCTCTCAGGCGGCACAGAGTTCCACATGAAACGGAAGGCAGCTCATGGTGCGGGTCCGCTGGTAGTGGCGGCTACATTCTTTCCTCCGCATTTCTTCCGTCCCCCGCCCACAAGGTAAAACGTCGTGCTTCGTATTGCGGCTGCAGGATGGCAAGAGTGATTATGCCGTTCGGGTGCTCTCAAAGCCGCAGACTCTACTCATCGTATCTGTGATATGAGTTCCGCTTGGAGATTTGCTCTATTGGGGATCTATCCGAACCAACGAGTTCCGGTTCCCCAACCTGCAAGTTCGATTACGATCCACAACCTGATCGATGCGCTTCTCCGGCACTCACTGCCGGCAGCCGCGTCCATTTTCCTTTGCCGTCGATTGAAGAACGAAAAACGTGCTGGTAACAAGGAGCATGAACGGAATGAAAAGAAAGCTCTCTCTCTCCATTTTTGCAGTTTCAGTGCTGCTTGCTTCGTTGGCCATATCTGCCTGCCGCTCAGGGGCAGCCGCTGCAACGACGGGGACCCCGACTGCGCGAGCGGCCACCGCCCAGCGCGGTGATATTACGCATGTGCTGACGCTGGCTGGACAATTCCAGCCCTATCAGATGGTCGATGTTCACCCCAAGGTGAGCGGCTACATGAAGAAAATCAACGTGGATATTGGCGACATTGTGAGCCAGGGTGAAACCCTGGCGATTCTCGAAGTCCCGGAACTCAAGGCACAGCTCGAGCAATCCGTCTTCGAGCTCAAGCAAAGCCAGGAAGAGATCCAGCGCGCGCAGCAGGAGATCAATCGCGCCAAGGCAATGAATTTCGCGCTTCACGCCGAGTCGGTTCGATTGCAACAGGCAGCAGCAACTCGTCCGGGCCTGATCGCGCAGCAGGAATTGGACGATGCACAGGCAAAAGACCTTGATTCGCAGGCACAGATCGACGCTGCAAAAGCCAACCTGGCTGCCGCTCTGCAGAAGGCAGAGGCTGCCCGCGCAGACAATGAGCGCTACCAGGCGCTGGAGGACTATACCAACGTTACCGCCCCCATCGCAGGCGTGGTGATCTGGCGCTACGCCGACACCGGAGCGCTGATTCAGGGCGGAACAAATTCAAACGACTCAACCCTGCCCATCGTCCGCCTCTCGCAAAGCAGCCTATTGCGACTGCGTTTCCCTGTCCCCGAGGACGATGTGAAGTTTATCCACGAGGGCGATACGCTTCAGGTGCGAGTCGACGCCATCGGACGGTCGTTCACAGGAAAGATCGTGCGCTTCACACGCGACGTGAGTTTTGAAACGCGCACTATGGAAACCGAAGTCGACGTTGAGAACAAGAATCTCTCAATTGCTCCCGGCATGTATGCCAACACGGCGCTTCAGCTCGCGCACGCCGCCGGTACCGTCACCATCCCCGTCGAAGCCCTGGTGCTGAATGCGAGCAATCAGCCGACTGTCTACGTGCTCGACAGCAATAACCGCGTCAGCATTCGTAACATCCAGGTGGGTATGCAGGGGTCCAAACTAGCTCAGGTTATCAGCGGCATCAACCCGGGCGACCGCGTGCTTATCGGGGGTCAAGAGAAATACCAGGAAGGCGAAGCAGTTAACCCCCTGATGACGCCCGAACCCGCGTCGGAGACGGTTCAGGAATCCGGCGGCATGATCGACATGAAAGCGGAACAGGGCGCAGGAGGGCACGACTGATGCCCCGATTTGCCCTCAAATTCCCTTACTTCATCCTCATGCTGTGCCTGATGGTCAGCCTGGTCGGGGCGGTAAGTGTCTACCGAATGCCTGTGGACCTGTTCCCCGACATCGACATGCCGGTGGTAGTCGTGGCGACTTTCTATAGCGGTATGCCGCCGGAGCAGATCGAAGCCGACATCACCAACACCTTTGAGCGATTCTTCACTCTGGCCGCGAACGTCGATCACAGCGAGTCGCGCTCGCTGACTGGTGTCAGCCTCATCAAGATCTATTTCAAGCCCGGCACGGACCCCAACGCGGCTCTGAGCAACGTGGCCAACCTGGCCATGGCCGACCTGCGCCGACTCCCCCCTGGCACGCTGCCTCCCGTGGTCCTTGGCCTGACCGCCTCCACCCAGCCGGTCTGCCTGGTGACTCTCAAGGGGCAGGGATTGAATGAAACCAACCTGAAGGATCTGGCGCAATTCCAGGTGCGCAACCAGATCTCGAACGTGCAGGGAGCTTCAGTTCCGCAGCCTTACGGCGGAACCTACCGGCAGATCCAGGTATACGTCGATCCGTTGAAACTGGAAGCTCGCAACCTGAGCCTGAACGATGTGGTCAAGGCGGTGAACAGTTCCAACCTGATTCTTCCCGCCGGCGACGTGCGCATAGGTTCGAAGGACTACAACATCTACGCGAACAGCCAGTTTCCCGATGCGAAATCGATGAACTCCATGCCGCTGAAGTCGGTCGGAAACGGTTCCGTGCTGGTGGCAGACGTGGGCCACGCGGAGGATTCCGGCGCCCTTCAGTACAACATCGTGCGCATCGATGGCCAGCGCTCTGTCTACGTGCCCGTCTTCAAGCAAGGCGGCAGCTCGAACACCATCACCATTGTGAACGGTATGAAGGAAGCGATCAGGCATCTGGTCGACATTCCCGCATCGCTCAAGACCGCGGTGGTCTTCGACCAATCGGTTTTCGTCAAACTGGCTTTGAAGCAGCTGGTCAACGAGGGAACCATCGGGTTGGTTCTCACCGGCTTGATGATCCTATTATTTCTCGGGAGCCCGCGCGCCACTCTGGCGGTCATGCTCTCGGTTCCCTTATCCGCTGTGGCCTGCCTGCTGATGACCAACGCGATGGGCGGCTCCATCAACACCATGATCCTGGGCGGACTGGCGCTCGCCTTTTCGCGCCTCATCGACAACGGCGTTGTAGTCCTCGAGAACATCTTTCGCTACATGGAAGTGGGCGAACCTCCAAACCTGGCGGCGGAAAAAGGTGGAACCGAGGTTTCGCTGGCAGTGCTCGCGGCCACCGTCACCACTTCGATCGTCTTCCTGCCTGTGGCGGCGCTTTCCGGTGTCAGCAAGTATCTGTTCACACCCCTGGCGCTGGGCGTTGTGCTGTCGATGTTCGCCTCTTACTTCTTCGCCATGACCGTGGTGCCGCTGTTCTGCGCAAAGTTTATCCGCCCGCCCGCTCACGCCGGCGCAAATCACGGAGAAGCTAAGACGCGCTTCAGCTTTCAACTCATCATCACGAAATTCAACGACTACTTTCAGCGCATGGTCGATCGCTACGAGACGCTGGTACGGCGTTGCCTGGTACGCCCGGTCATGACCACCGCGGCGATCCTGGGTGGAGTCGCAATCCTGCTTACCGGGACGCTGCCATTCCTCGGGCGCGCTTATTTTCCGCGTACCGATCCCGGACAGTTTGTGATTGACGTGCGCATGCCCAGCGGCACGCGGCTTGAAGTGAGTGACAAATACATTGCCAGGGTGGAGCAGATCATCCGCGAAGTGGTTCCCCCCTCCGATCTTGGCATGATCGTCTCCAACATCGGGGTCTATCCCGATCTTTCGGCCATCTTCACCACCAACGCCTCAATGGATACGGCCTTCGTGCAGACCAGCCTCAAGGAGGGACACAAAGTTGGAAGTTATGAGTACATGCGGCGCGTGCGGGAGCGTCTCTCATCGGAGATGCCGGAACTGGCGACCTACTTCCAGGCCGGTGGGCTGGTAGACGGTGTGATCAACCAGGGACTTCCAGCGCCCATCGACCTCCAAATAAGTTCCAATGACATGCAAGGAGCCTACGCTCTGGCGGAGCAGTTGGCGGCGAAAATCAGAACCTTTCCCAACGTCAGCGGAACCTATATTCCCCAGGATGTGAATTACCCCGGCATTGAGCTCAACATCGATCGCGAGAAGGCCAGCCTGGTCGGACTATCCGCGGAGGACGTGGTCGACAACGTGATTACGGCCATGACCTCCGATGGCATGATCGCGCCCAGTTATTGGATCGATCCGGTGAGCGGAAACAACTACATGGTCACGGTGCAATATGCCAATCGTTGGATCAACAACATGTCCATGGAGGATTTCCGGAATATTCCGCTGCGTGGCACGGAGCCCGAGGGCTATCCCCCAATTGACCAAGCCCGACAAGCGGCACTGGTCTCGCCAGCGATGTTTTCAAGCGACCACAAGCAGGGATACACGCCGCTAAGTTCGGTCGCCGACATTCAACTGATAAATACGCCTACCGAAGTTGACCACTACCAGATCCGGCGCGTGATCGACATCTATGTGGCCACCAAAACCGAGGCGCTGCAGGGAGTGGGCGCCAGGATCAACAAGTTGCGGGAGGACACCAAGACCGACCGGAATACGCGGCTGACAGTTCGCGGGGCTGTCGTAAATATGAATGAGGCCTTTGAAGAGTTCGGGTTGGGCTTGCTTGTTGCCGTGGCCCTGGTGTACCTCGTCCTCATGTCTCAGTTCGTGTCGTTCATCGATCCCGTCATCATCCTCATGGCCATTCCGCCGGGACTTGCAGGCGTGGTGATCATTCTGCTCATCACGGGTTCAACGCTCAACATCATGTCGCTGATGGGCACCATCATGATGACCGGCATCGTGGTTTCGAACAGCATTCTCATCGTCGATTTCTCCAACCTGTTGCACCGGGAAGGACGGACCCTGCTCGAGGCCACAGTAGCGGCGTGCAAGATGCGTCTCCGCCCGATCCTAATGACCTCGCTCGCGACGCTGCTGGGAATGATCCCCATGGCTCTTGGAACCGAGGCCGGCAGCGAGCAGTATGCCCCGCTGGCTCGCGCGATTATCGGTGGGCTCGGCGTGTCGGTGGTCGTGACGATGTTCCTCGTACCTGCGGTATATCTGATTGTCCACAGTCGCAGCGTCAGTGCCACTGAAGCCGGCGAGGAGGCGCACTGATGCCGAAGTTTGCGCTGAGGTATCCGCTCTTCATCATCATGCTCTGCCTGATGGTGGGCCTGGTGGGATTGGTGAACATACACCAGATGCCTGTGGACCTGTTTCCCGACATCGACATGCCGGTGGTGGTTGTGGCGACTTTCTATAGCGGTATGCCGCCGGAGCAGATCGAAGCCGACATCACCAACACGTTTGAGCGATTCTTCACCCTGGCCGCCAACGTCGATCACAGCGAGTCGCGCTCGCTGACCGGTGTCAGCCTCATCAAGATCTATTTCAAGCCCGGCACCGATCCCAACGCAGCGCTAAGCAACGTGGCCAACCTGGCCATGGCCGACCTGCGCCGACTCCCCCCTGGCACGCTGCCCCCCGTGGTCCTCGGTCTGACCGCCTCCACCCAGCCGGTCTGCCTGGTGACTCTCAAGGGGCAGGGACTGAACGAGACGCAGTTGAAGGATCTGGCGCAATTCCAGGTGCGCAACCAGATCTCGAACGTGCAAGGAGCTTCAGTTCCGCAGCCTTACGGCGGAACCTACCGGCAAATCCAGGTATACGTCGATCCGTTGAAACTGGAGGCTCGCAACCTGAGCCTGAACGATATGGTCAAGGCGGTGAACAGTTCCAACCTGATTCTTCCCGCCGGCGATGTGCGTATCGGCTCGAAGGACCTTAACATCTACGCCAACAGCCAATTTCCCGACGCCAAATCGATGAACGAGATGCCGCTCAAATCGGTGGGTAATTCCTCGGTGCTGGTGGCGGATGTGGGCAAGGCGGTCGATTCCGGCGCCCTGCAGTACAACATCGTGCGCATCGACGGCCAGCGCTCTGTTTACGTGCCCGTCTTCAAGCAAGGCGGCAACTCAAACACCATCACCATCGTGAACGGCATGAAGGAGGCCATCAAGCACCTGGTTGACGTTCCCGAATCGCTGAGAACGGCCGTCGTCTTCGATCAATCTATTTTCGTCAAGCTGGCTATCAAGAATCTCATCAAGGAGGCGAGCATCGGCCTGGTTCTGACCGGGATCATGATCCTGGTATTCCTTGGCAGCCCGCGCGCCACCTTTGCTGTCATGCTTTCCATTCCGCTCTCGGCCCTGGTGTGCCTGCTCATTACACGTGCCATGGGCGGCACCATCAACACGATGATCCTTGGCGGCCTGGCGCTGGCCTTCTCGCGCCTGATCGACGACTCGGTGGTCGTGCTTGAGAACATTTTCCGTTACATGGAACTGGGCAGCCCGCCACGCGAGGCTGCGGAAAAAGGCGGGATGGAAGTGTCGCTGGCAGTACTGGCCGCCACTTCCACCACCTCGATCGTTTTTTTTCCCGTGACGTTTCTTTCCGGGATCAGCAAATACATTTTTGCGCCGCTGGGATTGGGTGTAGTGCTCTCGATCTTCGCATCGTATTTCTTCGCCATGACCGTGGTGCCGCTGTTCTGCGCCAAATTTGTGCGCCTCGATCACCACTCTGAAGAACATGGCAAGGGCGAACACAAGCAATCGTTTTTCCGCAGATTCCTCGTCAAGTTCAATGAGTACTTTCAGCGATTTCTGAATAGTTACGAGAGCCTGGCGTATCGCGTGTTGCAACGGCCCACCTTCACCGCCGCAGTGTTTCTGGGCGGGCTGGCGGTGCTTCTGCTGGGCCTTTTCCCTTTCCTCGGCCGGGCCTACTTTCCCCGGACTGATCCGGGGCAATTCGTGATCAACGTGCGCATGCCCAGCGGAACGCGCCTCGAAGTCAGCAACGAATACATGGCCAAGGTGGAGAACGTGATTCGCAGCGTAGTGAGGCCGAAGGACCTTGGCATGATTGTCTCGAATATCGGAGTCTATCCCGATCTTTCTGCCATCTTCACCTCCAATGCATCGATGGACACAGCCTTCGTGCAGACCAGCCTGAAAGAAGGCAGCAGCCTGGGCAGTTACGAGTACATGCACCGAGTCCACGAAGCGCTGGCTCGCCAATTACCCGAGCTAACCGCGTATTACCACGTGGGAGGGCTTATCGACGGCGTGATCAACGAAGGATTGCCTGCTCCGATCGATATCCAGATCGGATCGAACGATATGCGCGGTGCGTTCAACCTGGCGCAGGAACTGGCAGCAAAGATCAAGACCATGCCTGGTGTAAGCGACGTTTATATTCCGCAGGACTTGAATTACCCGGGTATTAAACTCGACATCGATCGCGAAAGAGCGAGCCTCATTGGCCTTACCGCGCAGGATGTGGTCGACGACGTAATCACCGCCATGACCTCCGACGGAATGATCGCGCCCAGCTATTGGATCGATCCGGTCAGCGGAAACAACTATATGGTCACCGTCCAGTACGCGAATCGATGGCTCAATAACATGTCGCTCGAGGACTTCAAGAACATTCCCCTGCGCGGCGTGCACCCCCCTGGATACAGCCCCGCCGAGGAGGGCCGCATGGCGGGCGTGATGCCGGTCAACTTTTTTAAAGGCGACCATATGGCGGGCTATACGCCGCTCAGCTCGGTGGCCGACATTCGAATGATCAACACGCCGACCGAGGTCGATCACTATCAGATCCGGCGGGTCATCGATATCTATGTTGCTACGAAATCGGAGGCTCTGAACTCGGTTATTTCAAAGATCGACAAACTGAAAGACGAAACAAAAACCGATCGCAACACGGTTTTGACCGTGCACGGCGCAGCGGTAAACATGAACCGGGCCTTCAAGGATTTCGGCCTCGGACTGGTGGTCGCAGTCCTGATGGTCTACCTGATCCTGATGTCGCAGTTCCACTCGTTCATTGATCCGTTCATCATCCTCATGGCCATTCCGCCGGGACTCGTGGGAGTGGTGCTGATCCTGCTTTTCACGGGAGCTACGCTCAACATCATGTCGCTGATGGGCGTGATCATGATGACCGGCATCGTGGTTTCAAACAGCATTCTGATCGTGGAGTTCGCCGGAATTCTGCATAAACAGGGCCAACCGCTGCTGGAAGCTGTGGTGCACTCCTGCAAGATTCGGCTGCGCCCCATCCTGATGACTTCGCTGGCCACGCTGCTGGGCATGATACCGATGGCGATCGGACTCGAGGCCGGCAGCGAGCAGTACGCACCACTGGCTCGGGCAGTGATCGGAGGTCTCGCCGCTTCAGTTGCCGTCACCGTGTTTCTTGTCCCGGCGGTGTACCTGATCATCCATGGCCGGCGCCAGCCAACGAGCACATCACCAGAGGGAATGGAAAATGCATAGGCGACAAAGAACCAAATATCTCCGTGCCGCATCCCTGATCTGTCTTTGGGTCTTGCCAGCGCTGATATCACGTCGCGCGCAAGCTCAAAAGGCGCCATTGCCTGACGCGCCTGCGGCAAATCTCATCGGCGCTCTCACGCACAATCCGGGTGCACCATCGCAGGCGCCGGCCACAAATTCACAGGCGCCCGCTTCGGCTGCGGCTGCGCCCCCGGCAGGTCCTACGCTCACCATCGCGCAGGCCGAGCAGATGGCCCTCAAGAACAACCCCAACATCAGCGTGGCGCGGCTGTTGGCGCTGGCGCAAGGCCAGGTAACGCGCGAGGTGCAGTCGATCGAGCTGCCCCAGGCAACCAGCGATCTGGAGGCGGTGGATGCGCATCATGATAGCCGCATCACGGGAGGAGGAGCCCCGCTCGCCGGCGGGAGTAATATGACCAGCTCCAGAATCCTGGATAAAGCGGCCGCGGGATTAACAGTGACCCAACTGATTACCGACTTCGGCCACACGCATAACCTGGTTCAAAGCGCACGATCCAATGCCCGGGCACAGCTCGAAAGCGAGCACGCCACCGAGCTCGATATCACGTTAACGGTCGATCAGGCGTTTTACCAGGCCTTGACCGCACAGGCCGTCCTGAGAGTGGCGCAGGAAACGGTCAATCAGCGCCAGGCCACCGATGACCAGGTGGGCGCTCTGACCAAGTCGAAGATCCGCTCCGATCTCGACCTCAGTTTTGCCGATGTGCAGCTCTCGCAGGCCAAGTTGCTCCTGCTCGACGCCCAAAACAGCGCGCAATCGGCCATGGCGTCGCTTAACACGGTGCTCGGTTCCGAACAGGATCAGCAGTACACACTCGTCGATGAAACCAACGGCAATCCTCCGCCCGCGCCGGATGATGGGGAAGCCCTGGTGCAGACTGCTTTCAAGCAACGCCCCGACCTGGCATCGCTGAATGACAAGTACCTTTCTGCGAAACAGTACACCACCGCGGAGCGGGATTTGTGGATGCCCACCCTTTCCGCGATAGGGATGGGTGGAGGCGCACCGGTGCGCGACGATCTCATCGAGTCTTCGTGGTATCTGGCCGCGGGAGCCAACCTCAGCATTCCGGTCTTCAACGGCTTCCTGTACAGTGCCGATGAAAAGGAGGCCAAGTACCGGGCGCAGGCGGCACAGGAAGGTGTGCGCAACCTCCGCGATACGATTGCGCGCGACGTACGGATCGCTGTTCTGAATGCGCAGTCGGCTTACCAGCGCATTGCGGTAACCCAGCAACTGCTCAATCAGGCGAATTTCGCTTTTGATCTGGCGTCAGCGCGATACAAGATCGGCTTGAGCGGCATCGTGGAGATCAGCGAGGCGCAACTGAATCAGACTCAGGCCGAGATCGCCAACACCAACGCACGCTACTCCTATCAAACGGCTCTGGCCGTGGTGCGCTACGAGATAGGACAGTGAGAAGTGATGTGATTCGTGAGGAAATGATGGGAGCGGGCAGCGGACTACGGATCAGGATATGCGGACGCTCTTACCGCGCGAAAGCACGGCCGCCTGGCGACGATCTTTAGAGGCGTGATCGATCTTTTTCCAGAAACCGACAAAATAGTCGATGGCCGAGATGGTGGAAACGACGACGGTGAAGTAGATGGCCGCAATCGCGTACCACTTGACGGGGATGACTACCAGTCCTATCTGCCAATGATCCCAACGATGGGCAAGGATGGCCGATACCACCGAGACGATCTGGATGACGGTTTTCAGCTTGCCCAGTTCGCTGGCGGTGATGGTAAACCCTTCGGATGACGCGATCGAGCGCAGGCCCGAGATCAGAAACTCGCGGCCGATGATTACCACCGCGATCCAGACCTTGACCACCTGTGGGTTATAGGCCACGAGGGCAATCAGCGCCGCCGTGACCAAGATCTTGTCGGCCAGCGGATCGAGCAGCATGCCCATGGTTGTAATCTGGCCACGTTTTCGCGCCAGATAGCCATCGAGCCCGTCTGTAATCGACGCCAGAACAAACAAGACTGAGGCCACAATCTCCTGGGTCCCGGCCGGCCCCTGCCATGGAAAATGCGCGGAGAGAATCCACAAAAGAAGCGGGATCATCAGGATCCTGCTCATCGTGATGGAGTTAGGCAGATTCATCGGCCTTGTCGAGCGGGAACAGAATCCCTCGTGGCTCCATTATTGCACTGAAGGTACTGCGGCTGCTTTCCCTGCCGTCCTTGAAGCGTAATGCTCGTTGATCATTTAAATTCATTGCAATGCTCCTCGCCCAGACCCAATACTCCGCCCAACAGGTAATGCACGCATTCCGGCACGATGCAGTGTACTTTTTTCTGGGTTCAGCGTTTGCCACCGTGGGCATTGTTTCGGTCGCTTACTGTTTCTTACGCCGGCGCCTTGAGCCTTTGCTGGTATGGCTGGCGGCCTTCGCGGCCCTCTACGGCATTCGTCTCTGGATGCAAACGGACCTGATGGCGCTGGTGCTTGCCGGGAACGAGATTCTGAACCGGATCTCCGTTGCCATCAACTTTCTCATCCCCGTCCCCGGCTTCACGTTTTTGCAGGTAGCCGGCTTCGCCGGGCGCGGCAAAGGAGCGAAACCCTGGCGATTCAACGTGACTTTTCTCGCTCTGGTTCTCGCCACTTTAATCTTCGGGCCGCAGCAGTTCTTCTACACCATTAACAACGTCGTGGTGACAATATTCCTCTGGATACTGCTCTTCCGCTCGATCGGCAAACGGACTGGAAGCCGGGAATTAGCAGCAGTGCGTATCGGCGTGCTGAGCTTCGTAGCTCTCGCATTATTCGACAACACTCTGGGAGCGGTGTGGGGGATGCACCGCCTCGAGCCTTATGGCTTCGCTATCATGCTTGGCACCTTCGGCTACATGGCCGCGCGTCGCACGCTTGACCGTGAGGTAGAGCTGGGCGAGATGCAGAAAGAACTCGAACTTGCGAGGAGGATTCAGCAGTCGATTCTGCCGGCAAGCTTTCCACCATCAGCCAACTTCAAGGTAGCGGCCGGCTACCAACCCATGAATTCAGTGGCCGGAGACATGTACGACTTTCTGGTGGGAAACGATTGCGAAGCGGGGCTGTTGATTGCCGATGTTTCAGGGCATGGGGTTCCGGCGGCGATGATTGCCGCAATGGTAAAGATGGCTGCCGATTCGAGAAAAATGCAGGCCGCCCAGCCTGCAACACTATTGCGGGAGATGAATGCCGCCCTCAATGGCAATACACACGGAGAAATGGTGACGGCGGCGTATTTGTATCTTGAAGCCGACAACCAAGAGATCTGCTACGCGGCGGCCGGCCATCCGGCCATGCTTTTACTTCGCGACGGCAGAATAACTGAAGTGGCCGAGAATGGCCTGCCGCTGGCCGCGGCGGCGCTCGACAGCTACCAGGAAATACGCCTGGCGTTGAAGACCGGCGACAGATTCCTTCTCTATACCGATGGGATGGTTGAGGCGCGCAATCGCGCCGGCGAGATGTTCGGAGAAGATCGGCTCAGCCAGGCCCTGACTGCGAGTGCAAAGCTGGCGCCTGACGAGGCCGTGGCACAATTAATGGCCGCCGTTGACAGCTGGTCGGCCGAACAGGACGACGATCGGACCGCGCTGATTTGCGATTATCGGAAGTGAAACGGCAAGAGCCCCGGCTCGTGACCGGGGCTCCTGTGTTCTCGATGACTCTTAGAAAACTATCGTGTTTCTAAAGCTCTGCAAATCCCCTGAAGCGGTTGCGTAGATTTTCCCGCTGATTCCATAGGTGCAGTCTTCGCCATCGATCTCAATATTGAGATACTCAATGGTCGTGCCAGAGCTTACTCCAGTCGGTCCGCCCAGGGAGTTTCCACAGTTGTCAAATAACTGGTAGTAAATCGTGGCTCCCGATGTGCTGTCCTCAAGAGTTGCGCTGTATTCAGTGCGGATTTCATTCTCGATGATCGGGTGTGTGATGATGACTTTCGATCCGTCAATCGAGTACGGTGTCGCAGTGAAGTTACCTTCAGCCTCGAGCCCCCCGGCTCCGCACGTCGCACTTACACCAGAGGCACTGCTTTCCATGAACTGGACTGACTCACCGATGGGGCAGCACACCGGACTCGATGCCGGCACCAGGCTGAGACTGTTGGTCTCTCCCGTGGTGCCGCTACCGCCGATGGTGCATTGGGGTGCGTTTGAGGTTCCATTGTCCATAATCACCTCAGGAATGAGCGTTGCTCCGCTGTTGAAGACGGCCTCGGTCAAACAACAATCACCGACAACGTTGAACTCAGCTTCATTCCAGCCATCTTCCAAACCGAGCACAGAGTCCTCCCCTACCGCGTATCCGGATTCGTTTGGATCCGAGGAATAAAAAATGACTTCGTCCGTCCCATTCTCAGCCTCGCCTGTCACCTCCAAGTTGGCCACCTCAGCAGCCGTAAAGGTAGGAGTGCTCATACCCGAACTGTTCTTCCAGCAGTCGTTCGTCCCACCACCTGGAGGTGTATATGAGTTCCAGCCCCCGGGACATGCGGTTCCATAGTTGAACAGCCAGTACTGCATGAATATGAGTCCGGTGTCGGAGAAAATAAATTGCTGCCAGCCGCGGCACTCCGAAGGGACCGCGGCGCCATCGCAGGCCGACGTGATGAAAGCGTTCGCGTCAAGCTGAAGCGCAAAGGCGCTTTGACCCCCTGAATCGCTTACACTCGTCACGTTGCTGGAGTTGGCAAAGTTTCCGTACGCGGACGACAGATAGCTCGTTGACGGCACGGCTTCAGCTACGAAGTCGTAGCCGTCGCCCACGGTCTCTGGGTTGAGCCCCCGTGCCGTCGGATATGGATAGGGGGGTGCGGTCGTGCAAGTGGCTTCACGCCATTCAGTGGCCGGGTACGAAGCCTTGAAGCATCCCTTGTTAGGAAGAGGAATGTGTTTCATGGTCGTTCGCCAAGCGTCTCGTTGTGCGGCGTCCCCGGCGCGCGTTGAGGTTGTTTGCTGCGTGTGACCAGGCAGATTCAGAACCGTCCCAGTCGCGAAGATACCGAAAAGAAGGAAAATGATCCCTCGATTCATAATGACTCCTTTGGGACTGCATTTTGGCCCTGCAGGTGAATGGGGTTCTTATCTTGCAAGGCTGGAAGGGGGATTTGCAGATGGGGAGGTGGGACAGATGCTGCAGATATCGGGGAAATTTAGCCGCACCAGACGCAGTTGTCAAGCAAACAGTGAATGAAAAGCTGCGAGACAATTCGCCCAGCTCAGGCCCCGGAGGGCCTGCGTTGGTTCTGTGCTGGTTGAGAAAAAGAAAGGGCGGGACGGGCTTGATGCCTGTCCCGCTCTGAATTGTTTTTGTTCGAAGCTAGGCGTAAATTCCGCGCTGCTTGATGGTGAAGGCCACGCGGTCGATGGCCAGCATGTAAGCCGCAATGCGGTTGTTCACGTTGTGCGCCTCCGCATAGCGCACTACGTCATCGAAGCTGTCGCGGAGGATGGTTTCAAGCTGCTCGTTGACGATGGCTTCCTTCCAGAAGTATCCCTGGCGATCCTGCACCCACTCAAAGTAGCTGGCTGTCACGCCTCCGGCGTTGGCCAGAATGTCAGGCACGATGAAGATGCGCTTGTCGGCCAGGATCTCGTCGGCAACCGCGGTTGTCGGTCCGTTAGCGCCTTCCACCACGATGCGCGCCTTGATCTTTTCGGCGTTGCGGCTG
>DATJSB010000042.1:0-27663 GCA_035504315.1 Occallatibacter sp. | reverse complement strand
AGGAAGCCGCTACACGCCAGATAGGCCAACATACGTCAAGGGCCGGGAGTGAATCCCAGCCCCTGTGTTAAATCGTTCGCGTTGTTGCTTGATTCTGCCGGAATCCGGCCGTCGTGCCTTACAGCGGCTGAACGTCCGCCGCTTGCCAGCCCTTGGGGCCCTTCACTACGTTGAATTGCACGGCTTGACCTTCTTGCAGGCTCTTGAATCCACTTGAGTTGATTGCAGAGTAATGCACGAAGACATCTTCGCCGTTCTGACGCGAGATAAAGCCGAAGCCCTTCGCATCATTGAACCACTTCACAGTACCTTGTTCCATCTTGTTCGTATTTCCTGGTTTTGAATTGCGCTGGAGGAATCGGAGCGACCACTGGCAGAATCTTGCTTGGTTGGGCGAGTACTGCTCACGCCCGGTTCGGTTCTAACGCTGACTAAAGTGTACCATCCCTGTCAAAATTTCGTGCACGAATTCTTTGCCGGGCTTCCCGCAACCCTCTTCTTTGCATGAAATTCGTCTCATTTTGGGACTTGGTCTGGGTTGCGCCCTCTGTGTTACTGTGAGAGGTCGCCTTGGCAAACGATCCCATCCCGGCTCTGCTCGAACGCGCTCTTGAAACTCTCGATGCCGGGTTTGCCGGTCTTCCGCCGGCTGAAACTGCTGTCGACAAGCCGGCCATAGCCTCGGTTTTGCAGGCTGCCGCCAGGCGTCTGGGCAACAACTTCCCCTACTTTCACCCGCTCTACGCCGGGCAGATGCTCAAGCCTCCTCATCCGGTGGCCCGCGCGGCTTACGCCCTGGCCATGAAGATCAATCCCAACAACCACGCTCTCGACGGCGGCCGCGCCAGCTCTGCCATGGAGATCGAGGCTGTGCGCGAGATTGCCGCCATGTTCGAGTGGAAGGAATTCCTCGGCCACCTGACCTCGAGCGGCACATTTGCTAACCTCGAGGCGCTGTGGATGGCCGGTCAACTCGCGCCCGGCAAACGCATTGTTGGCTCAAGCCAGGCACACTACACCCACAACCGGATCTCCGGCGTCCTCAAACTCGACTTCACGCCTGTTCCCACCGATCACCGCGGCCGCATGAGCATCGAAGCCCTCGAAGCCGAACTCCGTAAAGGAGATGTAGGTGCGGTAGTGGCAACGCTGGGCACCACCGCTATCGGCGCCGTCGACCCGCTTGACGAGATCGTGGCGCTCCGCGAGAGGTACGGTTTCAGGGTCCACGTGGACGCGGCCTACGGCGGATATTTCAAGCTGATTCCCGATCTGCTGGACGAACCTGCCCGCCGCGCCTACGCCGCGATGGAGCAGGCTGATTCCATTGTGATCGATCCGCACAAACACGGTTTGCAGCCCTATGGTTGCGGATGCATTCTCTTTCGCGACCCCGCGGTGGGCCGGTTTTACAAGCACGATTCGCCGTATACCTATTTCACTTCAAAGGATTTACACCTTGGGGAGATCAGCCTCGAGTGCTCCCGTGCCGGGGCCGCTGCCGTGGCTTTGTGGGCGACTCAGCAGCTTTTGCCGCTGGTGCCAGGGGGCGAGTTTGCCCGCGGCCTCGCCTGCAGCCGTCGCGCAGCCCTGGAGCTTGACCGGAGGCTCCGCGCCGACTCGCGATTCAGAACCCTTGCCGCAGGCCCGCCCGAGCTCGACATCGTGGTTTGGGCGCTAGGTGCAGCGTCTCCAGAAGCCGCCTCAGCCCGCGCCCAGCAGGTGTTTGAGGCCTGCGCCGCGCGCGACCTCCACCTGGCGCTCGTACAATTGCAGCATTCTTGGTTTCAACCCCCGGCGGATGCCGAAGGCGGACCTGCCGTTATCACCTGCTTGCGTTCGGTGTTGATGAAGATGGAACATGAGGCGTGGCTTGGTCCGATCTGGGACAGGCTGAGCGAAGCAGCGTAGCAGTAGCATTGGAGGGGGTTGGAAGGGCAAAATAAGTAAACGTTGTCAATCGGGCCGGCCCTTGCAATACCCGGTTCCGGCCTGCATGTCAGATTCCAAATCACTCTATGAAGGGAAATACCCGATGCACGATCCCGCAATTCTCCGCTCCAATCATCAGGCCCGCTTCAATGCGGAGCCGGTGCTGTTTGCTGCCCCGGGCCGCGTGAACCTGATCGGCGAACACACCGATTACGCCGAGGGGTTTGTGATGCCGGCAGCCATCAACTTCGCCACCTTGGCTGCCATCTCTCCGCGCGCCGATGGCAAGATCGTGATTTACGCGGAGAACTTTAGCGAAGAGGCTGTTTTCGACGCCGGTGCCTTGCCGGCTTCGGCAACGCATCGCTGGTCTGACTATCCAATCGGCGTGGTACAGATCCTCGCCCAGCAGGGCCACACCATTCCTGCCTTCAGCCTCAGTCTCTGGAGCGATGTGCCCTTGTCATCGGGACTCTCCAGTTCGGCCGCCCTTGAAGTGGCGACCGCGCTCGCCGTTCTCTCGCTCACTGGCGCCTCATACCCCGGCCCGGTGCTTGCCCGCCTTTGCCAGCGCGCTGAAAACGAGTTTGTCGGCGCTAGCTGCGGCATCATGGATCAGTTCATCAGCGTCAACGGCAAAGAGAATCACTCTCTCCTTCTCGATTGCCGCGACCTGAGCTTCAAGCTCGCGCCGATTCCAGCCCATGTCGCTCTGGTCATCGCCAATACCATGGTCAAGCACTCCGTCGCCGGCGGAGACTATAAAACTCGCCGCACCGAGGCTGAGGCGGGCTGCGCGGTTATCGCCAGTCACCGGCCGGGGGTGAAATTCCTGCGCGACTGCACCCTCGAAGACCTTGAAAAATGGGGCGGCGAAATGGCGCCCAAATCCTACCTGCGCGCCCGCCACATCATCAGCGAGAATATGCGCACCGTGGCCGCAGCCGAGGCCTTTCTCAACGGCAATCTGCGCGAACTTGGCCGGCTGATGGCAGAAGCTCACCGCAGCTACAGCCAGGACTTTGAGGGCAGTTGTCCCGAGGCCGACGCCATGGTCGAGCTCGCCCAGGACTTGCCCGGACTGATCGGTGCGCGGCTAACCGGCGGCGGTTTTGGCGGTTGCACCATCAACCTGGTTGAACAGGAGCACGCCAGCGCCTTTGCCGAGGCCCTGGCTGGCCGCTATTCCGCCCGCATCGGTATCGAGCCGCAGATTTACATCTGCCACGCCTCCGATGGCGCTCACCGCCTGTGACGCTTACCGGCTGTGATTGGAGGTGATTCCCCAATTGGAGTGATCTGCTGCAATTTTCCCGATGTTGTGGAAGAACAACCGCTTTACTGTTGCTGCAGGAAAACGCATTCCATAACACGAAGTAGCCAGGGACAAACCGCCGGCGGTTCTTGCTAAACTTGTTCGGTGTTTCCTCCGATGAGGGACAGGAAGGACCGGGTGCGCGACGCTCGGTTCCCTCAATCAAGCAGTGTTCTGGCGATTCGGTACGCTGCGGAGATTCTTAAACTATGCAACGAACGTCATCCAAATCAACCTCGTATGAGATTTTCCCCAGCACAGGCCACGTAGCTTACTTCTCAATGGAGATCGCCATACGCCCCGAAATGCCCACCTACTCGGGCGGCTTGGGCATGCTCGCCGGCGACACGCTGCGCTCCGCGGCCGATCTCGGCGTTCCCCTGGCCGCATTTACCCTGTTGCACCGCAAGGGGTACTTCCAGCAGCATCTTGCGCCCAACGGCGCACAGACTGAAACCGTGCAGCCCTGGAACCCCGCGGACTTCTGCGTGGAAGAACCGGCGCGCGTCACCGTGTTGATTGAAGACCGCATTGTGACGGTCCGTGCGTGGCGCTACGACATCGAGGGCCGCTTCGGGCACATCGTTCCCGTCTACCTGCTTGATACCGATCTCGAAATGAACTCCGGCTGGGACCGCGGCCTGAGCGATCACCTCTACGGCGGCGACGAAAACTACCGCATGCAGCAGGAGATTGTGCTGGGCATGGGCGGTGTGCGCATGGCCAATGCCCTCGGTTTTCGGGTAAACGTCTACCACATGAATGAAGGCCACGCCTCGCTGCTGACGCTTGCCCTGCTGGAGCGCCAGCTTTGCGGCGGCCCGCTGCGGGCGGCTACTGAGACCGATATCGAGCACGTGCGGCGCCAATGCGTTTTCACCACCCACACGCCGGTGCCCGCAGGTCACGACCGCTTCTCCACCGAGCAGTCCATCCGCATCCTCGGCGGCGAGCGCACCGCGCGCCTGCAGCAGCTCGGCTGCTTCCGCGATGGCATGCTCAATATGACGCTGCTGGCGCTGCGCTTCTCGCGCTTCGCCAATGCGGTCGCCATGAAGCACGGCAAGGTTTCGCAAAAAATGTTCCCCGAATACAAAATCGACACCATTACCAACGGCGTGCACGGACCCACCTGGATATCGGAACCGGTGCAGCAGATGCTCGACGCACACATCCCGGCCTGGCGGCGCGATCATCTTTACCTGCGCAACGCCATCGACCTGCCTGAAGCCAGCTTCATTAAAGCGCACGCCCGCGCCAAAGAAGAACTGCTGGCCGAAGTCGGCTCCCGCACCGGCGTCGTCCTCAGCCCCAAAGTGCTCACTCTCGGCTTTGCCCGCCGCGCCGCCACCTACAAGCGCGCCGCGTTGCTCTTCACCGATACCGAGCGGCTGGCGGCCATCGCCCAAGCCGCCGGGGGCTTGCAGATCATCTTCGCCGGCAAGGCTCACCCGCAGGACGGGCCAGGCAAGGCGCTCATCCAGCAGGTGGTCGAAGAGGCGGCGCGTCTCTCCAATAACACGCTGCGCATTCTCTACCTCGAAAACTACGACTGGGGTCTGGGCGCCAAAATGACCGCCGGCGTCGATGTGTGGATAAATACGCCACGGCGTCCCTACGAAGCTTCAGGCACCAGCGGCATGAAGGCCGCGCTCAACGGCGTGCCCAGCCTTTCGATTCTCGACGGATGGTGGATTGAAGGCTGCATTGAAGGCTTCACTGGATGGGCCATCGAAGACGGCGCCAACGACCAGGAAGAGGCCGAGTCTCTCTATCGCAAGCTGGAGTCGGCGGTGGTTCCTCTGTATCTCGCAGCGCCGGAACGGTGGGCGCGCCTGATGCGCACCACTCTCGCCTTCAACGGCTCCTACTTCAATACCAACCGCATGGTTAAGCAGTACAACCGCAACGCCTATTATCCCCAGACTCTGGTGGAGCACGCCAAGGTGGAAGAACCCGTGCTCGTGGACTAGTTAACTTTCGCGTAGGCGGCGCCGGGGCGAGGCCCGTTTATCACCTGCTGCTCGGTGAGAAGGAAGCCTGTTATAACCCGGAATCTGCCGCACAACGGGCTCGTCGGGTGATGACCAACGTCTCTGTCGAAATCGTGCCCGTTGCCGGACACGGGTCGGTGATGGAGCGGCCGGAAATTGTGAATCCGCGCATTGCGGCGTTTTTGCGTGATTGACCGGCCCTTGCTCGCGGATCGATACAAGGGCCGGTACTGAAAAAAAGTGTCTTACTGAATGCCCAGGTCGGCCAGCACCTTGGGCTTGGCTTCCTCAACGGCCAGCAGGTTGTGGCACGCCGCGCAGTCCTGCGTAATGCTGGTGCCGTTCTTGGCCGCGTGGCTGCCGTCGTGGCAGCGGAAGCAGCCCGGATAGTCCATGTGCCCGATGTGATTCGGATGCGTTCCCCACGTGACCTTCATATAGGGGAAGACGTTCTCGTTGTAGAGCGTGACGAGCTCCTCCGCAGCCGCCTTGACCAGTCCCGATTTCTGGGCCAGTACATCGGGATAGCTGGCCTTGTAGTAAGCCGTCAGCTCCTGAGGGATCTTCGCATCGGCCTCGTCCTGGGTAGCGTAGTCGGCCTTCAGCAGTTCCAGGCCCTTCTTGTGTACGAAGGGCAGGTCGGGGCTGATTACGCCGCCGGCCATGGCGCGGTTGATGGCTTCCTCGGCCGTAACGAAGGTGTGCGCGGCACGGTTGTGGCAGTCGATGCAGTCCATCACCCGGCGCTCACCCTTGGGCGGTGCGGCGCTGGGGTCCGCAGTCGAGTACACCGTATCGGTTCCGTCGGCGTTGCGGCGCTCGACCCAGGGAATCGTGGTGCGCGTTTCATCCGTGGCAACGTACTCGATGTGGCCCAGGTGCACGCCGTGGATTCCGGTCAGATGCGAGAGCGAGTCCACACCGCCCAGGTGAAGAATGAGCACGGTCTGAGTCTCGGAGTTCGTCTGGTCGTCGGCAAACTCCGACTTCACCAGCAGCTTGTCGCCGTCGAAGCGGGTCGGCGTATGACAACTCTCGCAGATTGCCCGCGCCGGGCGCAGGCTGGTGACCGGCGAAGGAATAGGCGTCGGATAGTCGGGAATGATCTTGGGCGCGAAGTGCGCGATCGGATGCAGTGTGACCTCGACGAGCTGCTTGGTGCCGTTCACCTTGGCCGCAAAGTAAGATTGGGCGCCGTTGCCGATATGGCACTCGACGCAAGGCACATGCGAGTGCGGCGAGATCTGGTAGGCCGTGTACTCGGGATGCATCACGTGGCATGACTGGCCGCAGAACTGGGGTGAATCCATGTACGCCGCGCCGCGATAGGTAGACACGGCAACCACCAGCAGATTGACGACCGTGGCCACAAACACGATATCGAGTCCGTGGCGGAAGATGCGGTCGTTGAGATCGATGCGGGGATATTCCGCGGGAATCAGGCCCTGTTTGCGCAAAAGTTTGCGGCGCAGAAAAATGCCAACGGGGATTAGCGCCAGACCCGCAATAAACAGCGCCGGCAAAATCAGAAAGAAGATGATTCCAAGATAGGGGTTTTCAAACGGATGGCCCAGGAGCTCAGCCATCCAGTAGATAATCATGGTCACGCCGGATGCGGTCGTTAGTGCGCCGCCGGCGAGGCTGAGAGGATTGTTGCCGAAGAACAGCGCCGGCCTCAGCCAGTTTTCGCGAAATCGTTGAAACAGTGGCACCTGGAATCTCCCGGTGTGAAATCAGTGAACCGTGGACAGGAAACGGCTATCTTGCCGCCCCACCTTACCGCGCGAACCATAGGCGCAGCAAGGGTGGGGCACTTTCCGATTGCAAAACTGCAGATGACCTCGGACTTACTTCAGGGTCTTGAAGAAAGCCGAAACTGCCTTGACCTCTGCGTCGCTCAGTCCCGCGATCGGCTTCATCTTGCCCTTGCCATTCTTCACCGCAGCGGCAACCTGATCGGCCGTGAGACCGGACATGGCAGGATCGGAGACGGGCTTGATGCCCATCATCTTGGCCATTCCCGGGCTGGGGGTGCCGGCTGCGCCGTGGCAGGCCGCACACTTCGACTTGTAGAGAGCTGCGCCGTCCTGGGCGAAGCCCATGCTGGCAAACGCAACCACCGCCGCCAGCACAAACTGGGAACGAATCATATTCTTCATGGTTAGAATCCTCAAATTACCAGCCTCAGCGCACTTAAGCGCATGCCGGTCGGTTTTTTTGTTGTGCCCGGCCGGCGGCCCCAACTCGTGGACGCCGAATCCGTGATCGAAATGGCAGTTCCTGGGGGAGGGCCATCTCACTTTTGCAGCGCGGCCAGAATAATAATTCATTCCGGCCGCGCCGATCTTGCCTACTTCACAAACGTGCGGAAGTACTCTACAGAACCCTTGATCTCGTCGTCGCTCAGCTTGCCTTTGAACGCCGGCATCTTGTTTTTGCCGTTGGTCGTGATCGCAATCATCTCATCTTCTGAGTGCGCTTTCACCGCTGCATCCGAGGCCGGCTTCACGCCCATCATCTTGGCAATGCCAGGATTCGGGTTGCCGTCGGCTCCGTGACAGCTTTGACACTTGGCCTTGTACGTCGCTTGGCCCGCCTGGGCAAAGCTCATGGCGCCGGTCATCACAACCACTGCCGCCAGCGCTGCATAATAGCGAATTGTCTTGCTCATGGTGTTACTCCTTGCTCTCTCTCTTCTTCTGGCGGCCGGCTTCTGGTACCCGGCCGCCGTCTCTGCCTCTCACAAGGCGATGACCATGGGCTGGAAACTACCCCTTCCTCTTAACCACGGGCCAGAAGAACATCGCCTGTCTTTAAAACTCATAGTGCAATCCCAGCAAAACGTTGTTCGCATGGAAATTCCGGGGTGCCGTGAATCCATAAGCAGGTGTGCCTGAGGACATCGCGGTATTCGGCAGGGTGCTGCAAGCGACCACCGGCGCGCTGGTGGCGCCTACCGCAAGACCGGGGTTGTCGTTGCAATACTGGGCGCCGGACTGGCCGCCCTCGCCGTAGCCGGAGTAGTCGTATTCACCCTTCCAGATCAACCCCGTGTGCATCGTCCATGCAACATTCACAAAAGGAGTCTGGTAGGTGGACACCATCGACCCGTTGACGTCGCTGGCATCGGTGAAGAAACGGCTGCCGTTCACTGCACTCGCGCGGTAGCCGAGATTGGAGTGCAGCTTTTTGTTGGGGGTGAGCGCCAGGGCCGCCGATGCGAATTGCGTCGGAGCGTCCTCGAAATCCTTGCCCAGGAAGAGGACATTATTCGCTCCATGGCCGGCTGTAACAGCGCCGCAAAGCGTACCGCCCGCGTTTGCAGCCCCAGGCGCGACGGCGCCACCGGGCAGGACGCCGGCTGCACCCTGAGTGCAGGCGCTGTCTGCCATGTACACGTCGCTATAGGAGTAATTGAAATCGAACCCATAGTGATCGTTCGGGAAGAGCTCGGTTCCAAGGCTCACCACCCGCGAATGATCGACGTGATCGAGCGGGCCAAAGTAGGGCTGCGGGTTGCCGGGTAAGCTCTGTTGGTTATTTGTGTTGTTATGCCGCTCCAGATCGTTGAATGCGCCGGAGACCGTAGCCCAGGATTTTGGCCGGTAGATGCTATGCACCCGGTAGTGCCGCAGCTGCCGGAATCCCATCGGGGTAAAGGCATTGTCGTTGTACATGGCTTCGACGCTGCCGTTGACGGCCCAGTTTTTCGTGGGGCGAAGGGCCGCATTGAAGATGCCGCCGTTCTCGTGGATCGTAACCTCGCCGGAGTTCGTATTGGCCGAGCCGGTGACGGGTATCGGAATATTGTGCGCCGCGGTTCCCTGTCCCTCCGCGATCAGATGATCCTGATAGCGGTAGGTGAAAGAGAATGTCGCGCGCGGCGTGGCGTCCCAGCTCACGGTGAAGTTGTTGGTCGTGAACCTCTGGCCGAAGTAGCCGGCCAGCGGCGATGCGATTCCGGGGCCGCCCTCAGTGGGCATGCTGGGCGCGTTGCCGGTCGTCACCACGGTCGTGGTCAGATTCGTGCTGTTGATAGTTTCCTCGCCCACCGTCGTAGGCACGGTCACGGTAGTCCCACCCGTCTCCACAGCCGTTCCCGGCTGGCGAACGTTCGAGTAGGTGATCTGGTCTTCGATGCTCACGATCTTCGTCGCCTGCCAGACCATGCCGTAATCGAAGGCCATCACCTCACGCTTGGCGCTCGCGCTGGCCGCGCCGGAAAGCGCGCGATTCGCTCCATCCAGGCCCTGAAAGCTCTCGTAGTAGTTGGGCAGGTTCAGGTTCGCGTGGGTGTAGCGGGCATCGCCGTTCATCTCGACGTTCTTAAAAGTCGAGCTCTGAAACCGGAAGATCTCAGTGGGAAAGATCTCGCGCGTCGGCTGGTACCGGACGTAACTGCTGATCACGTTGCACGCCGGATCGATGATCGGCGCGCCGCCATTGGGACTTGGATAGAGGATTGTGGCCGGGTTAGCAATGCTGCCGTTGCAGACGCCGCTCGAGGCATTGGCGCCTTTGACGGAAGAAGGAGCATAAGGAACAAAGTTGCCCGAGGCGTTGTAGCCATAGGGCAAAAAGTTCTGATAGCTCGTCAGCAGGGCAACCTTGGTTCCGTCAGACTCCTGCACGGTGAGGTACTGCGGAGCCATGTTGAAGTAGGAGTCGCCTTTGTAATGATCGATCTGCTCCTCAAAGGTCAGCTTGGTGCCTCGGACCGGCTTCCAATCGAGGCCCGCGGTAAAGTCATCGGTGCTGTTGCGTTGCATTTCCTCGAGGATGACGGCGTTAGACCCGCCAATTTGATAGCCGCTCGGAGTAAGGCTCGGCCCCTGCATCACATTTTGCGAGTACCCGAAACGATAAGTCATCTTCGACAGCGGCAGCATGGTCAGGTTGGTGTCCGTCATGCGGCGCACGGTATTAAAGAGGAACGGCGATTGATTCACCTGCGGCCACGCATACGGAGTGGTCGAGCCGCTGATGGGAATCGAGTACCCGCTCGGGATTCCCGGATTGCCCAGCAAATCGTAGTCGAAATATTGCCGATCGCGGCGGAAGATGCCGGAGAACTCATAGAACTTGCCCTTGGAAAAACTTAATTTGGCAAAGTTATACGGATCGCCGCCGAAACCGCTGCCCACCGCGGACAGATCGTCGACCAGCGGATGCTTGTTAGTTGAAAGCGCGTGCATTTCGAAGGTTTCGCCGGAAACGCGCGGGCCGGACTGAAGGTTGACCAGGGTGTCGTACATCGCCCCGCTGCCGTAGGTGTTGGCGATACGGCCGCCCACATCGACACTGTGATGGGCGCTGTAGCCCGCCGGAGTTGACATGTGTGTTTCCGGCGCTGGTGCCGATGAATTCGGCACAACCGGATTCTGACCGAGAACTGCGGTGGCGCCCATGACAAAAGCGGCCAACCCCGCATCCCGGATCACGCGCGCAGCCGCCAAAGCGACCCGCTGAGACAAAAACCGGAATTCAAAGTTTGTCTGTGTCATAAGAGCCCCTATCTGAGAAAAGCCGAGTTGATGTTGGAACCGTGAATAAACGTGTGGCAGCTTGTGCAGGGCACGCTGTCCGACGATCCCTGCCCCTGGCCATGAACCGTGCCCAGAGCAACCGCGCTATGGCACTGGTTGCACAGCGTGTTGACGCTGGGCATGTTCAATAACCGGGCATTCTGCGAGCCGTGCGGCGTGTGGCAGGCCAGGCATCCCTCGGCCTTCACCGGTGCATGCTCGTAAACAAAGGGCCCTCGTGTTTCGGCGTGGCACTTCGTGCAGATCAGATTCTGGTCG
Organism: Occallatibacter sp.; assembly: GCA_035504315.1. Lineage (GTDB taxonomy): Bacteria > Acidobacteriota > Terriglobia > Terriglobales > Acidobacteriaceae > Telmatobacter. The sequence goes on along the minus strand of DATJSB010000042.1, from coordinate 16,618 downwards.
GCTGTCGACTTCAGATTGTTGTTCCCGAAGGTTCCATGTACGTCGTGGCAATCGCTGCAGCTCACCGCACCCTCATTCACCTTGTGGTGGTAGGGCATGTCGAACTGCGGCTTCACGTCGCTGTGGCACTCAAAGCAGAGTCTCGGCTGCGCGGTCTTGAGCAGCTCCGCCTCATCCTGGCTCTGGTGAATGCTGTGGCAGCTTATGCAACCTACTCCTGCCTTGGCGTGCGGCGAACGATCGAAATTCGGGTGTGCGCCGGCGTGGCAGCCGAGGCACTTCTCATCTACCTCCTTGGGCGTCGCCTTGGCGGGATCGAAGATCTTGGTTACATCCCCGCCGCCATCGACGTGTGCTTTACCCGGTCCGTGACAGCTCTCGCAGGTTGCCCCGCTGGAACCGTGCATCAGCGCCATTTTTGTGTGTGGATTCGAGGCAAACCCTTTGGTTACCTCATCGTGACAGGTAGCACAGGTGTCCGATCCGACATATTCTGAAGCTGCTGCCGCATTCTGCTGGCCGGTGCCGGCAGATCCTTTCCCATTTGCGCCAGGCGCCGCAAGCGCCCCCGCCGAGAGCATGCCCGCGCCAAGCATCACCAGGCAGGCCGCAAAGCGTGCGTACAGCCTGACCGAAAATCCGTGAGCCCGACAACGTTTTTGAAACTCAACATTACGCATGTAATTACCGCCTTTTTGTCATCTGCCCTTGCCACAACCTGAAACAGACACATCGGGCGAACGTGTCTGCATTCATGGAGCAATTGCCTTTCCATGCTGAGACTTATCGCCTGATTGCTTGTTTCCGAGCAGCTGCGCTTGTGCGGAGCATCACTCTATGTGGTGAAGGTTACGTTCTTCTTTGGGGGCTATGCGGTGATGTTCGTCACATAAAAAGCGCGCCCATCATGCGCTCGGAGCCTCCTTAATCACAGACACTTGCACGCTGAAGATCACGCCGGGTTTCGCGTCTCTGTCACAAAAGGAACATGACGGATTGGAGGGCGTATTTCGTGATTGCGGGAATTATTCCTGATTAGGGAAAGGTTTTTCGCTTGTGAGGATCGTCACATCCACCGAACGATTGATTTGTGACAATCCCTTTAAGCCTTTTTTCCCGGAGAATCCAGGGCGCTCACCTTGGTTTTTGAATACGCGATGGTCGTGTCGGCAAGGTGAGAGAGACTCAGAGAGCAAGGCGCCGAGTCAGGATCGGATTGGGGAAGCCAGTGGCGGAAGGAACAATTTCGGAAGACCCGCAGGTACGGCAGAAGCATTTGCCGCGCCAGATTCCCGCAGGTTGTGCGGCATGCTCCAACAGGCGCCCGGGGTGGTTTTGCTCGCTGGGCAGCGCGGTGCTGGCCGATCTTGAGCTGGCTACCAGCACCATCAGCCTCCCCGCCCAGGCCTCGCTGTTCACCCAGGGCGAAGATGCCCGCTGCCTCTACCTCATCTGTAGCGGATATCTCAAGCTCACCGCGGGCCGTCCCGAAGACCGGCAAATGATTGTTCGCGTCGCCGGTCCGGGCTCGATGCTCGGCCTCTATGCGGTTCTATCCCACGGAGTATATGAGGTTTCCGCCGAGTCGCTCACCACGGCTCAGCTGCGCCCGGTAGAGCGTGACCGCTTCCTCAGCTTCCTGCGCAGCCACAAAGAGGCGCAAATGCGCGCTGTCCAGTGCATCTGCCAGGAGTACCGCTTTGCCCTCCAGGACGCCTGCCGCATCGCGCTTTCTGAAACCGTGGCCACGCGCCTCGGCCGCCTGCTGCTCGAGCTGGCTCACCAGATCGGCGAGCACCTGCCCGGCGGCGAATACCGCTTCCCGCTGCTGCTCACCCACGAAGAGATGGCCTCCATGACCTGCACCACCCGCGAAACCGTCACCCGCACTCTGGGCCAGTTCCGCAAGTCCGGCTGGATCTCGATCGAGGACTCCATGGTGACCGTGCACCAGCCCGAAAAGCTGCAGATTCTGCTGTAGGAAATTCGATAACCAGCCGATTCACGCGCCCTCCCCCGATTGCTTTCCCGCGCTGCGTCATTCCGCTCCCCTATGGCGGGCTCCCTCAGTCAAACGAGCTATGATCTTAATAGCCGCCCCTTCAAGGTGGGAGATACCAGTTTTATGATTCGCATTTCTGTTGCTTCTGCCGCACTTCTGCTTTCCTGCTGCGCCGTTTCAGCCCAGACCCCAGCCACCGGTGAGTCTGCTTCGCCGCCCGCCCGCCCGGCTGCATCAACTGAGCCCGCAGTCACCACCACTGAGGGTGCCACGGTGTCCGAGTTCCAGAAGATCGAGGACTCGTGGTCCGATGCCGTCAACCGCAAAGACCAGTACGGGCTCGAGCTGGTTCTTTCGCCACTCCTGGTCGACGTTTCCGCCACGGGCGACATCACCACCCGCAACCAGCAGCTGGTGCAGGTCATCAACAACGAGGACAAGACCGTCGACCTGCAGCAGAAAGTCATCACCGTGCGGTTGCTCGGCGATATTGCAGTTGCCAACGGCACCTACACGCTGCGGCACAAGGTGAACGGTTCTGAGGTTGACGAAAAGGGCGTGTTCACCCACGTTTTTGAGCGGGTGCGGAACGGCTGGCTGTGCACCAATTCGCAGCGAACGGTCCTGCGTACCGATAGCGCCAAGACGAGCAAAAAGCAGTCCACGAGCGAAGAACCCTTCCACTTCCCGTTCTTCTCAAAAGGCGAAAAGAGCACCACAACCAGCAGTTCGCCGCAGCAATAATCGTGGTCCGTGGACGGTCGATCATCGACCGCGGAACACCTCCTCAAGTTGCAGCGGTTTGCCGCCGATAACAACCGCAGCGGGCGCGGCGGCCGGGCGCTGCCAGGCGTGATTCTTCTTTTCGGTCGGCGCTGGTACGAGTGAGGCGCTGATGCCAGGAGCCGTGGCGGCGGGGCCGGCGCCGGGAACTTTGTGACGGCGGCGTTGAGCGCACTGCTCACCGCGCCCGGCCATCAGTGGCTACAGCGGTTCCAGAATTGCCGTACTCAGGAGCCATGGCTGCTGAGTGGCAATTTCCTCAAGAAAATGCCACCTCTCACCAATCTCAAGGGGGCACATGAATTCTGGAACCGCTCTAGCAATAAGCATCCAGGCAACCGCGAATTTTGATGATGCGCCGATGGCGTTGTGCGGCGATATTGTGGTCCGAGGCTGACGGCATGCTTCAGCCCGCCGCGCGCTCCAGCCCCGCTTGCTGAGGCCCCCGATCCCGCTTCTGCCCCTGGATCCGGATGGCCACGTGCACCAGGCTTAGCGCTGCCGGCGTCACCCCGGGAATGCGGCTGGCCTGCCCGATCGTGATTGGCCGTACCCGCTCCAGCTTTTCGCGCATCTCGCGCGACAGCCCGCTGATGACGCTGTACTCGATCCATTCGGGAATGGCGACAGCCTCGGCCGCCTTCAGCTTCTCAATCGACTTCTTCTGCTGCTCGAGATACCCGGCAAATTTGATCTCGGTTTCAACGGCGCGGGCCTCGTTGCGCAGGGTGGAGCGGGAAATGGAAGGGTCTATCTCCGTTGAGTTCGCGCCGGCCCTGCGGGACGGCGCAAATTCCATTGGATCGCCTCCCGAGGACTCCGCTACGCTGGGTCCTGGGCTACTTTCGTGGCCTCCCTCCGGGGGGCCTGCCGCTGCGACGAATTCGGCAAGAAGGCGATTGGTGGCGAGATCGTCGCGGAGCACAGCGAGGATCGGCTCGATCGTGACCTCGGGCCGCTTGAGCAGTTGCGCCCAGGTCAGGCCGGCCGTCGCGGTAAGTTCTCCAAAACCTGCTCTCTCCAGCCGCGCCGCATCCACCTTGCCCGAGTTCAGCAGATTGGAAAGCGCAGCCATGCGCGCCTGTTTCTGCTCGTATTCGGCCCAGGCTTGGTCGCTGATGAGCCCCAGCCGCCGTCCATGCGGAGTCAGCCGCCGGTCGGCGTTGTCGATGCGCAGGTGCAGCCGGAACTCGGCCCGTGATGTAAACATGCGGTAGGGCTCGTTGGTTCCCTTCGAGATCAGGTCGTCGATCAGGATGCCCGTGTAGCCCTCGCTGCGATCCATGGTGAAAGGCGCCTCGCCCTTGAGCCACAGCGCCGCGTTGATGCCGGCCATGATCCCCTGGCACGCGGCCTCTTCATAGCCGCTCGTTCCATTAATCTGTCCCGCCAGGTAAAGGCCCTCCATCGACTTGACCCGCAGCGAGCGGTCCAGCTCGGTGGCGTCTACGCTGTCGTACTCAATCGCGTAGCCGGGGCGCAGCATCTCGGCGTCTTCGAGTCCGGGAATGGAGTGCACAATCTGCCACTGCACCTCCATCGGCAGCGAGGTGGACATGCCGTTTACGTAGACTTCGTGCGTGTTCAGCCCCTCAGGCTCGAGGAAGAACTGGTGCTGCGTCTTGTCGGGGAACTTGACAATCTTATCCTCGATCGACGGGCAGTAGCGCGGACCGATGCCCTCGATGCGCCCCGAATACATGGCTGACCGGTGCACGTTTTCGCGGATAAGCCTGAGCGTCTCCGGCGTGGTGAAGGCGATGTGGCAGCTCACCTGCGGCTGCACGATCCGCTTGGTGCGAAAACTGAACGGCGTGGGATCGGCGTCGCCCGGTTGCTCCTCAAATCGCTCCCACTGAATCGTGCGGCCATCGAGGCGCGGCGGCGTGCCTGTCTTGAGCCTGCACGTCCGAAGCCCCAAAGCCCGGAGCGCCTCGCCGAGCAAGACGCTCGCCGGCTCCCCGCTCCGTCCCGCCGGATAGCGCTCTTCGCCGCAGTGGATGAGTCCGTTCAAAAATGTGCCGGTGGTGATAATGGTGGCTCCGGCCATCAGCTGGCGGCCGTCGCGCAGCTTGAGCCCCAGCACACGCCGACGGGGACGCGTCGGCCGTGGAAGCTCGCCAAGTCCCTGTTCTTCTATTCCCTCGCTCCCTTGTTCCCTTGTTCCCTGCTCTTCCACCACCAGGTCGACAACCTCCGCCTGCCGGATGTGCAGGCCCGGCTGCGACTCCAGAACCTCGCGCATCTTCACCCGGTAGAGTTGCTTGTCGCACTGCGCACGCGGGCTCCAGACGGCCGGACCGCGCGAAGCGTTGAGCAGCCGGAACTGGATCCCGACGGCGTCGGCCACCTCGCCCATGATGCCGCCCAGCGCGTCGACCTCGCGCACCAGGTGCCCCTTGGCCACGCCGCCGATGGCCGGGTTGCAGCTCATCTGGGCAATCAGATCGAGGTTCATGGTGATGAGCGCGGTCTTCAGGCCCATGCGCGCAGCCGCCATCCCCGCCTCGCAGCCGGCGTGCCCTGCGCCCACCACCACCACATCGTATTGTTCGGTGAAAGCCATCTGGTTCTATTGTATGAACGACCTGCCCCAAAAGCGCCATTCCTGCGGCAAATAGAGCGGTGCCTATAATCAAATGACTAAAAAAACAGAGCTTGGCGGCGAAGCCCGCTGATTGCCATGCGATATTGTACGTGCGGAAACGTGGCCGTTGAGAAGGGCGCTGAATGCACTCGGTGCAGGGCGCTGCGAACGCTCGGGTTGCAGGCCGGAGCCACCGACAGAGAGATTCGCTCCGCGTATCACGTCCTGGTCAAGGTGTGGCACCCCGACAGACACCAGCACGATCCCGCACTGAAAGCGCAGGCGGAAGAGAAGCTGAAGGCAATCAACTCGGCTTATCGCTATCTCACGTCGAATCCCGCCAGCGAAGAGCAGCGCCAGGCTCCGCCCAGGACCGGCAATTCGAGTGCAGATGAACCCTCCTCGGCCGGGCAACCGCCGCGTCGGCATTCGGGTGCCAAAAGGCCTTCCTGGATTTCGCTTTTTGCGTCGATCTCTATCCCTCCCGTCGTAATCACGTCCGTCTGGCTTGCGGGACTGGTTGTAATCGGCTGGATCCTGTTCATCCCGATCGACAAGCTCCTTGCTTCGGAGCCGCTTACCGCCGCGCCTTACGCGCAGTTCAAAAGCGAGATGCGGAGCTCATTCAGAGGAGCTGGAGCCAGTATCTCGGACGGTGTCGGCGAAATCTGGCATAACTTCGTTCCGCGCAAGAGCTTGCCTTTGGCGCCGGCCGCGCCGCGCGAGCAGCCAGTTGAACCGGTAGCGCAGAGAACGATCAATCGGCAACCCTACCCGGTGCAGATTGAGCCAGCCAGGATCTTTCCGTATGTGACAGCCGGATTGAGCCGGCAAGAGGTAATTGCGGTTCAGGGGCCTCCCACTTCCGCTTCAGAGAACCAATTGACCTACGCACATTCGGAGCTGTACTTCAGCAGCGACAAGCTCGTGGGCTGGAAGATCGATCCCGCGTCGCCCATCCGCGCAAAACTCTGGCCGGACAGTCCGGTCGATCCCGATCTGGACACCTTTTGGCTGGGTTCCTCAAAGGACCAGGTGATTGTGGCACAGGGAACCCCGGCCATGTGGTCTGAGAATACCTTCGGCTACGGCGGCTCCGAGGTGTACTTCAAGGATGGCAGAGTCGTGGGCTGGAAAAACGATCCCACAACCGTCCCGCTCCGCGCCGCAAAGCGCTGAAATCGCCGGGGGCTCGGTTCGATCTGGGGTGATTGATTGACGAAAGCATCGCACATTGACAATAGGAACAAAATCGCCGTGGCCGACCCGGGGTTTGCCCCAGCGCCAGAGGAGGCACTCGCAAGTAACCGAAATTGACAGTCCGGCGGACGATTTCACCGGTTTTCTTAACCCCGCTGCACTCCAAGGGTGAAATCACAATGTTTCCCCTGGGGCCCAGCACCACAAGTGGTTTTCCTGGCCAACTGCCAGAGAACGGAAGATGAAGATGCGCGTCGTTCCGACGTTTTTAACAGCCGCCCTTTTCCTGACGGGCGGTGCCGTGTGCGCAGTTGGACAGCAACTGCAGCCGTACACTTCAACCGATGGACGTTTCACCGTAAGCTTCCCGCAAGCCGAGGTCAAGCAGGACACCGAGCAGGCGAAGTTTAAGGACGGCGGCTCAACGCCTCTCTACGAGTTCTGGGTTGAGGTCGACGGCGGCAACGTCAGTTACATGGTGATGTACAACGACTATCCGGCGGACTATGCCAACGACGGAGCCGATGCTGTGCTCGCGCGCACCCGCAACGGAGCGGTGGGTAGCAAAACGCTTCTGTCGGATATGGCGATCAACCTCAATGGCGTACCGGGGCGGGAGTTTACCGTCAAGGACGACAAGTGGAATTTCACCGTGCGGCAGTTTCTGAGCGGGAAGCGCCTTTACCAACTCATTGTTGTCTCGAACCCCGACCACCCCGCCGCGCAGACCTCTGACTTCCTCAACTCCTTCAAGATTCTTTGAGGGGGTCCGGCCGGAAGTTAAGCCGCTCGTAGCTCAAGAATGATGGCCGCGCCCTGCGGCTCAAGGTTCAGCGCCAGCGCGCGCCCGTTGTTGTCGCGCAGGATGGTGGCGCACAGGCTCAACCCCAGCCCGGCGGTTTCGTTGCCTGGCCGTGCGGGCGCAAAGGGGTCGAAGGCGCGCTCCGGATTGGTGAATCCCAACCCCGTGTGGCCGATCAGAATCTGCACCACATTGCCTTCGCTCGCCGCCTCCAGCCGGATGGTCTTGGGCTCGCCGGTCACCGGCGCCGGCTTTTCGACAGCATCCATGGCAAACTGCAGACAGTGGCGCACCGCCTGCCGTAGCTGCTGCGGACTGCACAATACGCGCGGTAGCGAGGGCGCAATGTTCAGCCTGAATTCAATCGAGCGGCGCAGAAATTCGGAACGGTGCAGCTCGCCCATGTCTGAAAGCAGCTCAGTGACTGAAACCGCGGCCTGCTGATCGCTCTGCGTGCGCGACACGCGCGACAGGCTCTCCAGAGTAGCCCGCATGTGCCTTGCCTCGGCCAGTATGGAGTCGACTGCCTTGCGGTCTTCCTTCGACAGATTTGCCGTCTCGTCGAGCAGCGATGCGTAGCCCAGAATCACCGTGAGCGGGTTATTGAGCTGTTGCGTGACATTGGCTGCCAGTTGGCCCAGGTGCGCGAACTTTTCGCTGTCGATGAGCTTCTCAAACATTATGGTCTGGCTTCGCGTTGCCTGTAACCGCGCCACCAGCAACTCGATAGGCAGCAGATCCTCATGGCGCAGCTCACGCGGCCGCTCTCCTGCGCGTTCCGGTTCGGTCTGCATCCCCGACAACAGCAGCGCGCCCTCGATGGTTCCGCGGGTGGTCATGGGCACTGCCAGCACCTCGGTAAAGTGCAATCGTTTCAAATCGTCGCCGGGATTCAGCCAAGGCCCCAGGTCCAGCATCACGGTCTGGCTCTCTTCCACTGCCGGCGGTACGGTTCCTGGAGCAAGGAACCCGGTGGTAGGAATGCGCGTCGCGACCTCTGAAAGCGCCTTCACCGTGGCATCGCCGAGCCCTGCCGAGCCCACCAGACGGTACGACCCGCCGCTGTGCAGCAGAAAGGCCGCCTGCGTAAAACAACTGTGCTTGACCACCAATTCGCAGATGTCCGGCCCCTGGCGGTCGAAATCTTCAATGCGCCGCCGCGCCAGCATCAGCCGCGTGTAGGCTTCAAGTTCGCGGCGCGCACGATGCTCGCGTTCCCGCGCAACCTTGTTGTAGTTGAGCTCATCCTCAAGCACCAGCACGATCATGCCGATCGCCGCCACCACCCGCGCCATCACCACCACGCGCAAAAGCGCAAGATTCAGCAGGGGATGCTGGCTGCTGAAAAGGGGCAGAACCTCCAGGCAGGCGAGCGACCACGCGCCGAATCCCAGTGCGCTCAGGAATACTCCCGGAGTAAACCGCTTGAAGACGAAAATCACCAGCAGCGCGCACATAAACAGGTTGGCGCAGTCGCCAAAGACCAGCGACCAGGCCGGACCGCGCGTGTACAGCGACCACAGCGCCTCGCTGCCCACCCCTGCGCAGATCAGCAACCCCAGCCAGACCGGTACATGGTTCTTTTCCGCATTCCACAAGATCGCGACCACCAGCGCAGCCACGGCCAGTACGGGAAAAACCAAAAACCTGGGCGGTCCGGGCGCAACACCTCCAAATGTGCCGTACAACAGCACCGCATAGGTTACGAACAAAACCGCATAGGGGATGCCGTAAAGAATCTGGAAGCGGCCCACGCTGAAGCGCAGCGGCGATAGCGAGCCCAGAAACATGATTGGGGCGATCTGGATGCAGGCTTGCGCGACGGCTGTGAGCCATCGCAGCTCGTGCGCGGGTATGTTCATCCACTTGGCGGTGTCGACCAGCGCCATGCCCATCAGGTCGAAAAAGAACCCCAGCAGCCAGAACAGCGTCCGCGCGTCCCGGAAACGCAGATAGAGGTACCCGAAGGTTGGCAGTGCAAGCGCCGTGAGCACCAGCGCCGGGGCGTGGTAAAGATCGTGCATTGAGGCCGTACGTCTCCTCGAAAAAAACTGCCAGGAAGTTCAGTCGATGCCCGTGAATTCTCGCGCAGCCCGCCGTGCTACCTGGGGATTCAAGCCCACGCCGGCAGTCGCCCGTATTGGCTTTCTGCGCTCAGGAACTGCAACACTGATCGCAACGCCGGTCAAGCACTGTCTTTCACTCGGCTTACGCCGGTTTTCCCATTCGCAATCCCGACGCTCACACGTCTGAGACGCTCTACACCGAGTTTAATTTTTGGGCCTCCCGCACCGGCTGTACATGCGTCTAAAGTTGCAGAGGGCGCCTCAGCCCGCTCCGCGGCGTAATGCAAATCCCCGGCGGCGCGCCGGGACCCCCTCCTCAACAGCCTTGTGGCATCATGAACATTCTGCACCGTTGCCGCGAAGACTTGTAGCATTCAACACTGGAACCTGATATCTAATCTGGTACAAGGGGGGTCGGGCAGTGCGGAATCAACGGCAGTTTCGGTCCCAGCTTCGATTTTTGGCAGTTGCCATTGCAGGCCTGGCCCTGGCACTCGTCGCCTCGGCGCAGATCGGGGACACCTTCACTCCCATGCCGCTCGACTCCGGCTTCGGCCGCATGGATCTCTCCGCGCCGTCCATCCCCACGGACCAGATCATCAAGCAGTTTGCCGCCAAGGAGACTGAGTACCAGGAGGCGCTGAATCACTACACCTACCGCCGCGTCGCGCGCGTTGACACCATTGACGACGATACCCACAAAGTGAGCGGCGAGTGGTACGAGGTCGACGACGTTATCTTCTCTCCCGACGGCGCGCGCCTGGAAAAGGTGGTCGATGCCCCGCCCAGCACTCTTGATCAGGGAGGGATCATGATGTCGCCCTCCGACCTCCAGGACATCCAGCGCGGCTATACGTTCTCAGTGAATACCGCCGATCTGCCCGAGTACAACGTAACCTACGTCGGCAAGCAGAAGGTCGACGAGTTGGAGTGCTACGTCTTCGACGTGGTCCCGAAGATCATCGAAAAGCACAAGCGGTACTTCGACGGGCGCGTCTGGGTTGATGCCACCGATCTGCAGATCGTGGTCACCAACGGTCGCATGGTTCCCGACGACACCAAGCGGGGCCAGGAAGATCTCCACCCACCCTTCATGACATGGCGCCAGCAAATCGACGGCCACTACTGGTTCCCGGTCTACACCAAGGGCGAGGGCATGCTGCACTTCACCGGCGGCAACGGCTACATGGGTGAAGACGTGCACGTCCGCGACGTGATCAAATACACCGACTACAAGCAATTCGGCTCGACCACCAAGATCATCTACAACGGGCAAGACATTACCAAAAACGGCCAGCCGCAGCCGCAGGGCCAGCCGCAGAATGCACAGCAGCCCAACCAGAAATAAGCAGCCGGCCCATCACCAGGCCGATGGAAAGACCCCAGAACCTGTATAAAAACTCGCGTTGCCTTGAAAGGGCACGACTTTAGTCGTGCCGCAAGTGGCTGAAAATATGAGAGGGCTTTAGCCTCTGAGGGAAGCATTTTGCACCTGACCGCCCGCCTCCGAATAGTTTTTAAACAGGTTCTCAGAAGGACGACGCCCAGCAGTAGCCGGAGTCAGGCGCGCCGGCCCCGGTTCAACCAGCCCCGCCGTCCCTCGTTCCCTCGTTCCCTCGTTCCCTTGCTCCCTCGTTCCCTCGCTCCCTTGCTCCCTCGCTCCCTTGCTCCCTTGTTCCCTCGTTCCCTCGCTCCCTCGCTCCCTGCCTTCCTCAATTCCCCACCTGCAGCACCTGGAAGCTGCCCTCGATCAGCTTCTCGTGCAGCGTGCCGATCCCGCCCGGCTGGGTCAGGTCCACGCCCTGATAATCGGTGACCAGATACACCGCGCCACTGGCCGGGTTCACGGCCAGCGTGTTGGCCCTCTGCCGCGTGGGCAGGGTCTGGACGACCGCGTAGGTGTCGGTCACATCCTGCCGAATGATGGTCATGCTGCCCTCCGCCGCACCATTCGAGGTAAAGATGAGCCCATGTTCCGAGTCGTAACCCACCGCATCGGCGCCCGGCCCGATGGGCAGCGACGTGACTTTCTCACCCGTCCCCGTGTTCAGCACCTCGAGCGTGCTGTTGGTGCAGGCGGCGAAGATGCGCAGGTGGCGCTTGTCGATGGCCAGGGCGCGCGGCTCGTTGCACTCCGGTCCCACCGGATAGAGGCGAAGGTGTCCGTCGGCAATGGCCGCAGCGCGACGGCTGCCCGACCAGTCAAGCGTCACAAACGGCGGCTGTTTTGACTTCGGATCTTCCTTGGCCTCGGCCGCCGCCGGCCCCGCTGACTCGACCGGCTCAGTATCGGCAGGAGCAGCATTTTCCGCGGGTTGCGGGCGCATGGCCGCGGCGATGGCCGGGGCGTCGATGCGCACCACCTGGTTGCGGTCCGGCATGGCGATATAAACCTGCCCGGCATCGTCCACAACAGCGTATCCCAACTGGCCCGAGAGCCTGATCTCTCCAAGCTCCGTCTGGGTTTGCGCATCGATCACCGTCACAAACGACTGAACATTCGACTCCTGCTGGTTTGCAGGCGGTTTGGGCTGGGTAGCAGCCGCAGGCGGCGGCTGTTCTCCAAGCCCGGTGTTGCGCCGGCGCGCCGCGGGCGCAGACGGGGGCGCCTCGGCGGGCGGATTGGCGCGGACCACGAACACCAGGTGCGTGAGCGGATCGAAGACCAGCCAGCGCGGATTCGCTCCCGTGTCGATTTCGCTGGTTTTCCTGAGCGTCTGACGGTCAAAGACCACCACCTTGCCCTGCCCGCCGTCGCTGATAAATCCAAACTGGCCGGTGTCGTCGAGCGCCACCTGGCGCGCTTCGTACATATCCTTGACTTCGCCAACCAGCGACCCTGTATCAACGTCAACCACCTGCATCACAGTGCCATGGGCGATGTACAGCAGGCCGGCATCGCGATCGAAGGTGAGATAGTCCCAGGTTCCCGTGCCGCCAATGTACCAGGTGGCTTTGACGAAGAACGGATGGCTGGGAAGATCGGTGGAGAGGGGCACCCTCTGCGCGGCCGAAGCCGCGCAAGCCAGCAGCCATAAGGACAGGAGCCGCTTCATCCGCACCCCTCCTTGCCAAAAAGACGCGCCCACGGTGAGGACTGCTTGTACCGCCGGAATCAGCCCCGTGCCCCATCCTTTTCACAGCTCTATCGTGATAAGGGTGGGAGGCCACCTACCCAAACCGGCAGTCTTCGACCCCTAAATCCTCACCAGCTCGCGCTGGATGTTGCCCGTCACCCATGCTTTTCCGGGAGCGGTCAACATGTCAATCTCGCTGCGCACGCCAAACTCCGGCAGGTAAATTCCCGGCTCGACTGAAAAGCACGTATTGGGCAGAATCAGCCGCTCATCGTGCGTCTCAAGGTTGTCCAGGTGCGCTCCGGGTCCGTGGATCTCCTGTGCGATGTTATGCCCGGTACGATGCGTGAAATACTGCCCGAAGCCGGCAGCATCAATCACCGCGCGCGCGGCATCGTCGCCCTCGAACCCGCGAATGGGCCGGCCCTCGGCAAAGGCCGATTCGACCGCCGCAATGGCCGCATCGCGCGCGTTGCGCACCGTCTCAAACACCTGCTGCTCGCGCTCGCTTGGGCTCCGGCCAACCACCCCCGTCCAGGTAATGTCGTAAAACACCGTGCCTGGCTCATTCTTGCGTCCCCAGATGTCGATCAGCAGAAAGTCGCCCTCAACGATTGGCGAGGCGCGCTCGGCGGTGGGCTCGTAATGCGAGTCGGAGCAGTTGGCGTTCACGCTCACGTCGGGTCCGTTCTCCCACACCAGGTTCTCGCGGCGCATGGCCTCGGCCAGCCACTGCTGGATGTCGAACTCCGTCACTTTGCCTTCGCCTCCGAAGGTCGGGCGAAGGCGGTGGCCAATCTCCTGCCACGCCTCGGAGACGATATGATCGATGGCCTGCTGGGCCGCCGTGTGGCTGGCCATCTGCTCCCCGCTCAGCACCGCCTCAAACTGGCTCACCAGGTCGGCCGAGCTCGCAATCTGCTTGCCCAGGCTGCGCAGAAACTCAACCGTACCCGCATCGACCATGGAGACATACATGATGTCGTTGTTCGGGGAGTACTGCATGGCGATGCGCCGGTAGTCGCCCAGCATGGCGTCGAGGCCGGTGTGCAGCTCCTGCCAGCTCGAGTAGAGCCCCTTCTGGCCCGGAAGAGTGTCGAGCCGGCCCTGTTCGATGCGGTGCACCAGTTTGCGCGGCTCGCCTGCGGCCGGAACAAAGTAGTACCAGCGCCGCGTGATATGAGCGTTCGGGTCCAGACCCAGGATGCGCCCCCCAATGGGATCGCGATGGTGATGGTCATAAAACAGCCAGCCTTCGAGGCCGGCGTCGCGTACAGCCGACTGTATGGCTTCAAGATTCATAACGGCAATCATACGCGCGCGGGCCGAGTTGTGGGATGCTGAAATATGCCTGAAAAAGTGCAACCGGAGCCCTCAAATTCAGCCCCCGGCGAACTGCCCAAAGTCCTGCTCGAAACCTGGGCTGTGAACGACGCGATGAACCAGCATTTGCTCAAAGAGCTGGACCCCAAAGCATGGCGCGTCGAGGTCAAAGGGGCCGGCGGCGATGCCCCCCGCACCATCGCGGCAATCTTTGTTCACATGCACAACTGCCGCGTGCACTGGCTCAAATACAACGCGCCACATCTTGAGTCTCCTGCCCTGCTCGATCCCCGGCGCTGCACCAGAACGCAGGCCGCGTCTGCCCTCGGCAAGAGCGCAAAACAGTGCCTGCGGATGCTTGAGGACGCGCTCTCCGGCGCGCCGGATCGCAAGGTGAAAAAGTTTGCGTGCGGGTGGGGACGCGCCTGGCCCGCCGGAGGAACCATGTTCGCCTACATGTTCTCGCACGAGGCGCACCATCGCGGCCAGATCCTGCTTATCGCGCACCAGCTCGGCTTGAGGCTATCGCGCGAATCCGCAGGCGGCATCTGGAACTGGGACAGGCTGTGGAAGGAGCAGGGATTGAGCAAGCGGCCGCGGTAGCAAAACGGCAGGTCAGCAAGCCAGCAAGGCCTCTCGGCTGGCGAGCTCTCAAGGAAGTTCCTTGCCATCCCGACCAGTTACCGTGGGTCTTGATGGACCTTGCCCCTCAGCGTTACCGCCAAGCGCATTTAGTTTTCGATTTTCAAATCAACAAAACCTGTGTTGAGGGACTGTGTACCCAAACCGTGTTTGATCTTGATTATGTTACACACGGCAATCAATCTCGATAGAGGTCGGTTTAATCGAGGAGCATCCAAGTTATGCTAAAGACCCGATCAGATCTACTGTCCTGCGCCCCCGACACACCATCTTTCAGCGATTTCAATGCCCAGGCTGCTATTCCATTCGGAGTCACCATCGAGCATATCTACCGAGCGATGCTGGATTTTACCGATTTTCTGAGAACCGTCGACACGGAGCTTGTTCGTAAGGACATGACACGGCTGGAAGATATGCTGATGCCAGCAAACTTTAGCAGTATGGTTGGAGAATTCATCACGAGCGTTCTCCCCCGGCACTGCCCAGCGATTGCGAAGAACAGCTACCACAATGGGCATCCTGACTTGCTTCCTTCTGGTAAGTATCCCGGCGATGCGGCTCAACACGCCGGTGCAGATGGGATTGAAGTGAAGGCGTCGCGTTATCTCAAGGGATGGCAGGGGCACAACGCGGAAGACGTTTGGCTTATGGTTTTTGTGTTTCAGAGTGGCCGCCCTGCCGACAAGCGTGCTGCCAAAGCAGAAACGCCATTTCGATTTCTGGCAGTGTACGGCGGTATGTTGGCAAAGTCCGATTGGCAGTTTGCTGGGCGAAGCGCTACCAGCCGACGAACCATCACAGCCACAGTGCTGCCTTCTGGATTCGAGAAAATGGCACGGAATTGGATTTATCGAGCACCCCGATTAGAGATCAAATCTTAGATCAATTTGATCTCGTTCGACCCCAATGCGAGACAACGGTTTAATCGCGTTGGTGGCCAGTTGGTAATAGGACTCATATTTCTCGACACCTACGCTGCAATACCCAAGCGCCTCAGCGGCGGCCACCGTTGAGCCCGACCCCATAAACGGATCGCACACGATCCCTTCTCCTAATGGCAGAATCGTCCATACCAATTCCCGCAGAAGTGCTTGCGGCTTCAGGCTTGGGTGAGGCGCGATCTCTTTCTCGGCTTTTGGTGTCCGGCCGAATTCGAGAACATCGGGAAAAGGCAATCCCTCCGGCAAACGACGCAGGCCTCCTGTACCGAATTTCCGAAGGCATTCGCCGACCGTCATCCCTGGAGGCAATGGTTTGCGAAAAATACCCCAGGGTTCGTATGCCCCGCGAGGCAATGAACAAACCCCCGGAAACTCGTCTTCGGCGTTTTTCGGCCGGTCTCCCCCTCGCAATGTGCGAACAATCCTTACGATCTGACCTCGAAATTCAAGTCCCCCATCGACGAGCGCAGCGTAGACCAACTGTGCCAGGAAGGAGTTGCAGGCGAGAATGACGTGTCCGCCCGGTAAAAGGGCATGGGAGGCCGCCTTGGCCCACTCAGTGAAAAAGCGATAAAGCTGCTTGCGCTCCCGATCGTTCAGTGCCGTGAACCTGGGAAGCGGGTTCCGATTGGAACCATCAAATGAAGGTGGAATTCGCCAAACCCCGCCATTTCCATTGGCGCGTTTCTCGATTTGGTCGAATTCGTATTCCTTCACGCCGTAAGGCGGGTCGGTAACGATTCCATGAACCGAGCCCGATGGAATCCGCCCCAGCCATTCGAGGCAATCGGCGTGAATAATGGTCGCCTTGCCCACCTTGGCGTGAGTGTACTCAAACACCAGCCTTCCGTTTTCAACTGTCGCAGCGCTCATCGTAGACAATCGTAGCCCACAATCAGTCTTATTGGAACAACAGCCCGCGAGAATGATACTGAATAGATTCTTATTTTGGGAATCAGTTCAGTTTCAGAGCGCCGCAAACGCCTCGGCCTGGTTGGCGAACAGCTGCGCGTACTTCGTGATGCCCACCATGGTAAACACCTTGGTGAAATGGGCCGAGAGCCCGAAGGCGTACACCTTCTGGCCGCTATTCGAGGCCTCGATCAGAAGCTGGATGATCAGCGCGATGCCGCTCGAGTTGATATAGTCCACCTTGGTGAAGTCCAGCAGAATAAGCTTGACGGTGGATTTGGGC
>DATJSB010000041.1:0-3584 GCA_035504315.1 Occallatibacter sp. | reverse complement strand
TTCCGGCACGATTGCTGCGAATGGCGAAGGTGACCGAGCGCGGCCCGTCAATCGTTGGCTGCGAGGTATAAGGATCGTTGAGCATCGCCGGCCAGTAGATGATGGCCGGGGCTTTTTCGTCCACGCCGTGCTGGCGAACATCTTCGGCGACGCCGATCACCTCCTGCCATGGCTCATTTGTGAACTGCCGTATCCGTTTACCGATGGCGGCGGAAGGCGATCCCCATGATTCGCGCGCGAAATTCTCCGATACCATCACCCTCGGTCTCAGGCCGTAGATGTCTGCCCAGGTGAAATCGCGACCCGCGACAAGGCGTGTTCCGAGGGCGGAGAAATAACCAGGCGAGACGTAATTGAAAAGCTGCAGAGGCGGTTCCCCGCCGTCATAGGTCTTGCCCTCGACGCGAATCTCGTCCCAGTTGGGGTCCCCAATTTCCATGGGCACAGCCTCTGCAAACCCGACAGCGGAGACTCCGGGAATTATGGCGAGCTTATCGGCGATGTCGTTCTGAATGCGCGTGACCATTCGCGGATCGGCGACCAGCAATTGTGGTATCGAGATACGCATCGTCTGCACCTGTGCCACGCCCGAAAAGCCGGGATCTACATTCCCCAGCGCAGCAAAGGTGCGGATCATGAGCAGTGCGCTGACCAGGAGCACGAGCGCCATGGCCACCTGCGCGACGACCAGCCCATTGCGCGAGCGTAGACGCCCACGGCTCGCGCTCGCGGTCCGGCTCGTGCCGTTTATAGTCATCGAGATCCCTGCTGTCGCGTACTTCAATGCCGGGATGGAACCAAAAAACAACCCGGAGAACACCGAAAGCAGAAGCGTGAAGCCGAGCGAGCGCGCGTCGAGTGAGATCTCGTTCAGGCGCGGCAAATTGGCGGGGCCGGTGGCAACAAGAAAGCGCAATCCAGCATAGCTGACACCAATAGCGAGTACGCCGCCCACGATTCCGAGTGTGATGCTCTCGACCAGCAGTTCGCGAGCGATGCGCCCGCGGCCCGCGCCTAACGCGGCCCGAATGGAAAGCTCGTGTTGCCGCGATTCCGCGCGGACCATCAGGAGATTCGCAATGTTTGTGCAGGCGATCAGCATCACGAGCCCGACGGTTGCCATCACCACCCACAACACACTGCTCACGTTGCCGATGACTTGCTGCTTGAGAGAATGAAAATTCGGAGTAATCCTCCAGATCTCGTAGTAGTGCGGATCCGTACCGGGTCCGTTCGACCACGAATCCATCCAGACCGGAATCAGGCGCGCGATGTCGGCATCGGCCTGGGTGAGAGCAACTCCCGGTTTGAGCCGTCCGATGCCTTCGTAACCGAATGGGGCGAGCTTCTGATGGACATGATCGAGGGCAAGCGGAATCAGGAGATCGAAATCTCGATCGACCATCCGGAAGCCGCGCGGCATCACGCCGACGATCTCCCGCTGCTGGGCGTCAACCTGCATGTTCCGGCCGATCACGTTGCGATCTCCCCCGAACCGGCGCTGCCAATAGCCGTAGCTCAGCATCACCGTCTTGCTCCCGCGCGGGTCCTGATCTGCCGTCGAGAACCAGCGTCCCAGGACGGGCGGTACTTCGAGCGTCTCCAGCACGCCGTCGCTCACCAGGGCAGTGTGGACCTCCTCTGGTTGGGCAAGGCCGGTCACATTGGCCGTGGCCGAAGTCCAAAGGCCCATCGACTGGAAAGTCCGGTTGTGCTCGGAGAACGTCAGATACATCGACGGCGAAAGCTGAAGCCCGGTGGAAAAACTCGCCAGCCCTCCGGCGCCAGGAGCGTTGAGCCAGAGCGCCGCGAGTTGGTCTGAATCCGGATAGGGGAGAGGCCGCAATAGAACGCTATTGATGACGCTGAAGACTGTGGTGTTGGCGCCGATGCCGATCGCTAGTGTGAGAAGGACTGTAGCGGCAAACCCCGGCGCCTTTCCCAGTCTCCGGAAGGTGAGCTTAAGGTCGGCGACAATGGACTCAAGCAGGGGCCACTGCCACACTTCGCGGCTGCGCTCCTGGATCAACGTTACGTTGCCAAATTCGCGGCGGGCCGTCTGCTCGGCCTCTTTGCGCGGCATGCCGTCCTCCACCAATTCCTCGGTTCTTTCATCAATGTGCTCCTCGATGGAGACGGAGAGGTCGTCGTAGCGGCGACGGTGTCCGAGGAGCCGATTGAGAGCCTGCATGGAATGACCTCCTAAGCCTTGGCTGTTGCCAGTACGCGGGTGATTCCGGTGAACATTCTCTCGAAGCTGACGACTTCCTGCTCCAAATGCCGGATGCCCGCGTCTGTCAACCGGTAGATTCGCGTAGGACGCCCCTTGGCCGACATTCCCGCGTCAGCTTCGAGCCAGCCTTCCCGCAGCATGCGCTGTAGAGCGGGGTAGAGTGAACCTTCTTCTACCTGGAGCAGGTCGTCCGAGACCTGCTTGATGTGTTTCACCAGGGCATAGCCGTGCATGGGCTTCAGACGCAGGGATTGCAGGATCATGATTTCGAGGGCGCCGGGGAAAAGATCGCGGTGTTGGGGGTTCTTGGCCATGAGCAGAATTATAACAAGAATACCTATTTTAACAATAGGTATGTTTAGACCAGATAAATGAACAAGGGGCGTCTTACAGTGCTAACCAGAGAACGCTTGGCTCTGGGAGCACCCCGCCCCACTCAAGCCAACAAGCTTTGGCTTGAGTGGGCCATCGTCGCAGATTAAGGGCTAATTACTCTTTCTCGGTTACAAATACGGCCGTGGTGAGGGCGGGGACGGTGACGGTTCCCGCTTTCGAGTCAAAGGTCGATTGGCGGGTGGCCGGGTCGCTGGAGTTTTGCTGGACGGGATGCAGGTGGAGCTTGAGGCCCTGCAGGCGTCCGTCGGTGAATGTGGTCTGTGAGTTGGCCGCGTTGAATACCACAACGATGTGTTTGTAGATGCCGTAGCTGCCGCCGTTGGCGTCGAGCTTCATGACGATGAGGCCGGGGGTCTGGCTTTGGCCGGTGTTGAGGAAGGTAAGGTTCTGCTGGATTTCGTTAAATGTCGCCATGCGGAAGAGTTCGGAGCTGTAGCGGATTTGTAACAGTTCCTGGAAAGCTTCGCTGCTGTAGGCGATATTAGCCGGTTGCGGCGTGTAGGCGGCGTTGCTGAGCAGCGGCGTCATGATGGGCCAGTTGCTCTGGTTCTGGCTGGCGATGGGCAGGCCGATGCCCCAGTTGGCGGTCTTGCCGCTCCAGTCGATCTTGTTGAACCAGTCGCCGGAGTCGTAGCTGTTGTTGTCCATGTCTTTGGAGCGCAGCAGGTCGTCGCCACCCTGGAAAAACGGAATGCCTTCGCCGAGGGTTACGAGCGCCATGCCCATGATCTGGCGGCGGGCGCGCGTGGCGATGGGGTCGTTGAAGGACGACTTCAACTGCACGGCGTCGAAGAAGTCCTGGTTGTCGTGGACGGAGCAGTAGTTGATGGCTTCGATGGGCGACTTGGTGTATCCGGTGGGCTGGCCGTTGTAGTTGACTTCGGCTCCGGTGACGGTGGCTCCGGTCGAGTCGGTGAAGGTGTAGTCGCGCAGGTTGCCGGTGAGTCCGACGTCG
>DATJSB010000040.1:0-5783 GCA_035504315.1 Occallatibacter sp. | reverse complement strand
TAAGCGCCGCGGACCGAGAAGTGGCGGGAGAGCCGGTAGTCGACGGAGCCGCCCGGCGCATAGGCGAAATAGCTACCCGTGGATCCGCCCGTGGCTACGACCGGATACTTGACCCAGACACCGCCGACCAGAAACTTGGCGTTGAATGTGAATCTGTGGAAGCGCCAGAAGGCGTATTTGCCTCCGATCAGGTAGTCCGACTGGCCCTGCGAGTCGGCCCCATTCCAGTGCATCCATCGCGCCTCGGCGATAGCGCCGAATCTCTGCGTGAAGTTATAGTCGGCGTCAACGCCGATTCCAACGATGCGTGATGTGGTGTCGTAGTCGGAGTCAAAGCTGGCGAACTCGCCTCCAACCCACAGAGTTGAGTTTCCGCCGCGAACGGAAGGGGCAACCTGGGCATATGCTGCTCCAGACCCCAAAAGAAAGCTGAGAATCAGAATTTTCTTGAGCACGTGTTTACTCTCTCCAGGAATTCAAGGTGCCATCAGCCCGACTAAAAACCAAGGTGTTGCGAGAGTACTGCAAGGAGGCGCGAAGGCATTACCCGCGAGAGCCTGCGCGCCCATTCACGTAATGTCTACTGCGGGCCCGTCTGCGGGGGCGCCGGATTTGCAGGCTGCGGAACGTCCGCAGGCTGAGCCGTCGTTGCCGGAGCCGGGGTCGCAGGCGCCGGGGTCGCCGCCGCGGCCGGAACCGGCTGGACGGGCGGCTCGTACCGTTGCAGGCGGTAATAGATCGGCGTTACCTGAAACTGCAACTTGTCGCGCGCGCTCAACAGCGGAGCCGGCTTTACGTTCAACTGCGAGACCTTGTCATCCCAGGGATCGATCTTCAAACGGCTATTGAGTGGGAGTGCGGCAACCTGATTCAGGTTGTCCAGGTTGAGCTTAGGCGCGCCCACACCGAGCGCCGCCAGCCAGGGCGTGCCGTCGGGCTTGATCAGAGAGTCTCCGAGGCGCGGCGTGAACAGGTAGGGGAGCTGCTTTTCCTCCATCTGCACGGCCTGAAGGAAGAGCCCCACGCTTGCCGCCTTGTCGCGATAGACGGAATTGTTGAAGAGCTCGACGGCCTTCTTGGCCGCCTCCTGGTCATCGGTCGCCGAATGATTCATGTTGAATCGCTGGAAGGTCGCCTCGTCGGGGAAGAGCAGGCGGTCGTTGAAGGCGTAGCGGGTATCGATATGGTGGCCTTCGACGATATGCGCGAGCTGGAAGCTGAGAATCGCGGCCAGGGCCTCTTCGGAGGGGAGGACATCGGCCAGGCCCTTGCTGATGAGGATGGTGTTGCCGACCGACAGCGACTCCAGCGGAGTGGTGAGCAGGACGCGGCAATGAATATCGTCCGGCAGGTTGAGCTTGTTGCCGATGATGATGTTATTTGTAACCGTCTCCAGCACTTTATCGAAATCGCTCGGCGGGGCAAGCAGTCCGGCCTGGGTGAGACGGTCGAGCACATTCTGCTCGGCCTGCGAAACCCACTGGCGTTCCGCCTGCAGCGGGCTCACGTCCTGCGACTGATCGCTCTGGTCCTGGGCGTTCTCCACCTCGACCGTCTCACTCTCGGACGGATGGGTGGGAAGTTTGAGCGAATAGCCCCAGAAAAAGGTCTGGGCGCGCAGCCCGGTAGCGTGTTTTGCCTGGCTGGTCTGCGTCTCTTCGATGTAGATTGCGGTCGGCAGCCATACATCGGGCTGGACATTCGACCGCCAGCTGTCGAAGTGGTAATAGCGGGCGATCTGATCGTTGCTGTTGCCGGTGTAGGAGCCGTTGTAGCGGACGATGTTGCCGTCCTGATCCTCAATCCAGATGCGCCCGAAGAAGCGCCCATAGCCCTCCTTGGGCTTGGGCCTGACATCGAAGACCATGGTGCGTACGCCGCCCAGAAACTCGCGGCGGACGTAGCTGAAGTCGTAATGCTGCTGGTCGAAGCTGGTGGGATCCAGGAACATCATGTCCATGAACCCGGTGGCCGAATAGCTGATGCTGAAGCTCTTGGTGAGGTCGCTCAGAAACCTCATCGAACCTTTGAAGAAGCCCTTCGATTTGGTCTTCGTCTCGTAGAGATTGGCGGAAAACGTCTTGCCGAAATCGACGCGCGCGACCATGTATTCGTCGGAAACGGGGACGGTCTGGAGCTTGGGGTCGGGCCGCGTGTTTTGAATATAGGTCTGAACGACCGGCGTGCTCTTCTGGATCAGCTTGACGGTCGCCCTTTCCCGCTCGACCGCTTTCTGAACAAGGGCGGCCTGCTGAGGCGTAAGCGGTACCGGGGGCACATAACGGGTTTCCTTCTTTGCATGAGCGGCAGGAACAGATAACAGCAGTGCCAGACCCAGAATGCAGAAATTGCGGTGAGACATTTACAGGCTCCTAGTCTTTCTCGTTCTTGCTTTAGTTTTTAGCATTTTCGCCGATGTTCTGATCAGGGACCGCACTAAAAGAGACCGCACTTGATCGCCGGGCCTAGCTTCGAATGGCGGCGCGGAGGAAAAAACCAAGGCATCGCAGGCAGCGTCACGACGATCAGCGCGCATCGCTCTACGCCAGCTGGAAGGTGACCCGTATCACCGTGACTTCATCCACGGGATGTCCGTCTTTCGTGGCCGGCTTGAATTGAATGCCCCGCGCCACGGTCTTGGCCTGCTCGTCGAGGCCGTGACCGAGCCCACTGAGCACCTGCAGCACCTCCACATGGCCGGACGCGGTAAACCGCACTTCGAGCTTGACGTCTCCTTCAATCTTCAGCTGACGAGCTTCGGGAGTATATACGGCCCTAGGCTTGGACAATACCACGATGGGGGTCGATGCGACCTGCTCGGTCCGGGGAGGGGCAGGCTCGGCATGTCCGAATCCCGTGCCGGAGAGACCGCTCTGCTCCACCCTGCCGGTTCCGCCCGGCTTGCCTGTTCCTCCAACCACTCCATTTGAGAATCCGGCGGAGGCGACCGTGCCATGGATGTCGCGTCCTCCGGGGACTCCGTTGGCCACGCCGGAGCCGAAGTCGACGCCTTTGACCGATCCCCGCCGCGCCGCTCCGGCGCCCGGCTGTCCGAGGCCGGGTGTTCCCTCGAAGGACCCCACCGCGGCGATGTTGGCGGGACGGTTGGCGTTGGGGTTGGGCGTCACGCCGACCGGATCGCCGAATCCGCCTGTCTTCGGCGTGGGCGGGACCCGGTTATTCGCGACTCGGGTGGGCTCCGAGCTCCTGAACAGTCCCACCTTGGGTTGCGGTGGAGGCGCAACCGCTTTGGGAGGCGCGGGAGCAATCTTCGGTATAGGCGGCGTGGGAATCTTTATTTCAACGGGCTTCGGGGGCTCGACGACCGGCTTGGGCGGCCGAATTTTAGGCGCGGGCGGCTCAACTTTGGGCGGCGGCGGAATCACGTGAACCTTGGGCGGCGGCGGGATATACGGCTTGGGCTGCTCCACCGGGAATATGAGGACCGCCATATTCTCCTTCTGCGTCTTGACCTGGTGAATCCGGGCCGCGGCGAAGAGAATCAAAAGCGCGCCCACCGTGACGTTCACCACCAGGCTTATACCGAATGACCCGAATCGTCCCCCGGGTTCAGGAAGGAGCCCGAAATTTGCCTGCTTCGAAGGGTTGCTCGCCATAAGCCTTTCTATCCCAACCTAATTTCGCAAAATTTGTTGTCAAAAAAGTTAAACAGGGTTTCAGGGTCGCGCCGCTATCAGCCTGCCAGAATCTATTTGCATTCCGAATTCCACTTTGGAGGGCAGGGGTCCTGCATCCTTCGTTCCGGGCCCGAGAGAAGCCGTCCGTGGCAGCCCCACTCTGGCGCCGCCATCGCACCCATTTAGACAGCCGCCGCGCAATAAAGCATGCTTTATTACAGAAGTAACGCGACGGTAACTGGCTCCCACCAAAATTATAATCTGCCAACAATAATTGCGTAACGGTTACCGAAGCGATCAAGGGGTCAGGTAAATTTTTCTTAATATTTGCTCGGGGTATCCGGCCCCGTAAGCCTGTGTGATACGAAGGCTTCCGCTGTTTTTCTGGTTGCATGTTCCCGCCGGAATCTGTTGTTTTCTGGCTCGCGCTTCGGATACAGATAGATCGATAGCATCCGAGAAGAGGAGAAACATTTTGCGAATACTTGTTACCGGCGGGGCGGGCTACGCAGGAGGCACGGTGGCCCAGCTCATGCTTGATCGGGGGCACCAGGTGGTTATCTACGACAACCTCTGCCATGGCCACCGCTCGCTGATTCCGGCGAAGGCGGAGTTCGTTGAAGGGGATCTCGCCGACGGCGCGGCCCTCGAACAAGTTCTGCACACAGGAATAGACGGTGTGATGCACTTCGCCGCTCTCATCGAAGCGGGCGAAAGCATGAAGAAGCCGGAGATTTATTTCCGCAATAACAGCGCCTCCACGCTCACTCTTCTCGAAGCGATGCTGGCTTCGGGTGTGAACCGGCTAGTTTTTTCATCGACGGCGGCCGTGTATGGCGAGCCGGAATCGACTCCGATCCGGGAAGACGCGGCCCTGCGGCCGACCAATGCCTATGGTGAGTCGAAGCTGCTGGTGGAGCACATGCTCTCCTGGCTGAACCGCATTCACGGCTTTCGCTATGCCAGCTTGCGCTACTTCAACGTTGCCGGAGCTATCGAGGGCCGCGGGGAGGCGCACGAGCCGGAGTCGCACATCATCCCTCTGATTCTCGACGTGGCGCTGGGCCGGCGCGCGAATATCAAGGTCTTCGGAAGCGACTACCCCACTCCGGACGGCACCTGCATCCGCGACTACATCCATGTGCAGGACCTGGCGCGCGCTCACCTGCTCGCTTTGGAAGGACTGGAGGAGCGGGACAGGCTTGTCTACAACCTTGGCAACGGAGTCGGCTTCAGCGTGCGCGAGGTGATCGAAGCCGCCCGCCGCGTCACCGGGCATGCTATTCCGGTCGAGGATTGCCCCCGGCGCCCGGGAGATCCCGCGGTGCTGATTGCCAGCTCGGAAAAAATCGGCAAAGAGCTGGGATGGAAGCCCGCATATACGAGCCTCGACGACATTGTCGAGAGCGCGTGGAAGTGGCACCAGGTGCGCTACGCAAGGACGGCGTGATTTTCGAGAGACCCGCTTCGGCTTTGTCTCACACGGGGCCGAGGTCTCACGCTGCCGGTTTTGGGGGTTTCACCAGCAGCGGCATCACGATCGATATAGCCATGACCGCGGCGATGACATGCAGCGCTCCTGCGTAGACGCCGCTCGACTGCCTCATTTGCGCGATCAGCAGCGGTCCGAACGCGCTTGCGAATCCCCAGGCGGTGAGCATCAGCCCATAGATGGGGCCGACGTTCTTTGCTCCGAAGTAGTCGGCGGCAAAGGCCGGCATGGTGCCGAAACCTCCGCCGTAGCACATGAGAATGATGAAGGCGACCACGGTAAGCCCGGCCACCGAGTGAATCATCGACAGCGACCAGAACAGGGCGACCTGCAGCAGAAACATCACCGCGAATGTCACGCGACGGGTAATGAAGTCAGAGACCCAGGCCCAGAAGACTCGCCCGATAGCGTTGCCGATGCTCACGATGCCGACCATTCCCGCCGCCACGATCGCCGTTACTTTGGCCAGCTCCTCAAACATCGGCGCTTCCTGCGAGATGAGTGAAATGCCCGCCGAAGTATTCAGAAAGAGCAGCAGCCACAGCGCCCACCATTGCCACGTCTTCAGGGCCTCGCCGAGGCGGAAGTCCTTGGCCGCGCGCTGCGCTGCCTCGAGCGGCCTGGGTGTCCATCCCGCCGGCTGCCAGCCCGCG